>JACCSL010000404.1 GCA_013812995.1 Ardenticatenales bacterium
TCCGTGGCCCCTGTGACCCAGGCGAAATGCGCGGACCATTGCTCCCGGCGCGGATTGAAAAGAGGAACCATTGCCCCTGTCTCCGGGTCAAGTGCCTCGGCCAGAACCCCCTTCGCCTCGTTACACAGGCGGCAGGAAAACCACAGATTCTCCTCATCATCGGTACCACCGCGTGCAGAGGGATGAAGGTGCTCCAGGGTCAGGGGAATCCCGCTCACGACTTCCTGAGTCTGGCAGTAGCCACACCGATGCTGCGCCGCCACAGCGACACGCGCGCGGACACGGGCTGATACCGCCATCAGGCTCCCTTCCCAGGCGGGTCCCCGGGTACCAGTCGATAGCCGCGTTGCTGTAGCAGAACCGCCGCATAGGCCTTACGGAAGGTGACGACGTCTGCTTCCCGTCGCAATACATCCAACTGCGCCTGCTCGTTGGGTGGCAAGGCGGCGTTCTGCTTTCTAGCCAGGAGGGCCTCGTACATCCCCCAACGGTCGGGGGGGAAGGTCTGCCCTGCCTCCGCGCTCAACGCCTCATCGTTCATCTGGAGCAAGGGGAACACCTCTACCTGGTACTCCAGCGGAATATCCTCGAGGAGGGGGGACAGACTATGGGCCAGACTCTGCTCTATAATCGTGTTCACCGGCTGGTGCGTGAGTTGCGCGGTGCGTTCCAGGTAGTTGTACATCTCATCGGACAGTTCAACCGTAATAATCTGTGGCATGACTTACCCCTTCTAGAACCTGTTCCACCTATAGTATACCGTCGATTCGACAGGTTGAATCGACGGATATAGCAGCCTTCAGACTGGCGAGGTGTAACCTCTCTATGCCGCCTGCTTTTGCTTGTGGCGCTTCGGCCTGGGCGTACCCAAACGCTCCGTGAGTGTCGCAAGGCTGTTCTCTGTCAGGACATGGGTGACAAGCGCAGGCGGTTCCAGGCTGAAGTCGGTGCCGTAGGCATGGAGCTCACGACGCAGCAGCCAGTCATGCACATACTGCGCCGCGACGCTTGCCACCATCTGATTTATGACGAGCGACTGCTCCTCCCGCAGGGTAAGCTCCGCACAGGAGAGGGCGGGCTGTGGGCTGGCGTCGGGTGCCAGGAGCGCCGGGGCCTGGAGATGGGGGGCGGGCAGTGCGGCCAGCAGCCCCATCTCATCGGCACAAACGTGGCGGAGGTGCTCTGCCTGTGCCACGTTCCCCAGGAGTACCTGACCATTGCTTCGCGCATTGCCACAGTCTAGATACCATACTGCCCCGCTGCTCTCGGCGGTGACCTCGGCCAGTTGCTGCCGCGCGTGGTGGTTGTCCACCGCCCCAACGAGCAGGTACGTCCCGGCCCGGGCGCTGTGCGCGCTGAAGTAGCTTCCGCCGCGCAGGTGCCAGAGCGCACGGATCTGTGCCGCGCTCACCGCCTCCGGAATCGCCCGAATCGCCAGGCCAAAGGCGGCACCCATCCGGCGCGCCATCGTCTCGGCCTTCAATTGGCCGCATTCCGGTAGGCAGTAGAGCTGCCGACCCACATTCTTCAGCTCGACCCTGTCCGGGTCGATGAAAACCAGCCTGACCTCGGTTCCCTTCTGCTGGCAGTGCCACGCCAGGCGGCACAGGCTCTGCGCCAGGGCGGAGCCTGTGCCGCCTACCCCCACCAGGCAGATGTGAAGCGGTTGGGTGGGTTGTAAAAGAACGCGCAGGTGGCGCGATAGATCCAGCTGCATGGCTACCTCCTCTTGGTATGTCTGCCTCCGATTGCCCCAGGAGTCCAAGGCCCGGACGGGCCAATTCCAACTATCCGGCTATCTGATCCCTCTTTGCTCTTCGGACCAGGGGCTCGCCCAGTGCGGGCGAGGACACCTCAAAGAGCCTGCCTATCGGCACCTCCCAGAAGTAGCCATAGATGCCGACGCGCAGCCGCATCTCGGGCCGCTCCCAACCGACGCGGCCCAGCACCCCGTAGAAGCGGAAGCCGACTTCATCGGCATCATCTGTCGGAGACCAATAGGCCGCCATATCACCATGCGTGTGGAGTTCGGCAATCACCCGTGGTCCACCGTCCCCGGCGGTGGATACCTGCACGGCACTCCCCTGCTGGCGGGGGTGGATAAGGTGGCGCGTGCCATCCTGGCCCATCACCACCCGATAGAGGTGCTCCACGCGCCGCTGCCCCTCGGTATGGCGACGCCGCGCGTCATTTACGATGTTACTGAGAAAAGAGAGCGGGAGCAGGCCACCCGTGATC
>JACCSL010000449.1 GCA_013812995.1 Ardenticatenales bacterium
CGATGGCACGCTACCAGGAGGAGGCACTGGCTATTGCGCGCTTCATCGGCAAGAAGAGCACTATTGCCATTCAACTCTACAACCTGGCGCTGGCCCACGCCAGCCAGGGCGATGAGGTGGCAGCACAGGAGCGCTACGAGCAGTGCCTGTGCATCTTCCGCGAACTGGGCGACAATTATGGGGTCGGCCTCTGCCTGGGAGCGCTGGGAAACACAGCCCACGAGTTGGGGGAGGATAGCCAGGCAGCGGCGCTCCTGGAGGAGGCGCTGACGACTATGCGTGCAGGAGGCAACAAGCGCCAGATGATCGAGGTGCTCGTGCGGTTCTGTAGAGTGAGGTTGGCGCAGGGAGCCAGGATAGAGGCCCAACTCATGGCGGAGGAAGCCAGAACCTTGAGCGAGGAGATGGGTGACAGGCACCACCTGATGGGGGCCTATGTCCAGCTCGGGCGGGTGGCCTGGATCCAGGAGGCTTATACCCAGGCCCACACCTACTATCTGACGAGCCTCCGGCTAGCGCAGGAATTGGGCGAGCGGCAGCATTTCTGTGAGGTTCTGGCGGCCCTGAGCGGGTTGGCCCTGGCTCACCAGGGGACGCTCGCAGCCAGCGTGCGCAGGGCCGCCGTCGTTCAAGCCGGGTTAGTGCAGTTGCAGGCCGGGATCTCGCGCCAGAACCGTGAGATCCTCGAAGCGACCCTCCAGCGCGCCCGCACCGAACTGGACGACGCGACCTTTGCTACAGCCTTGGCTGAAGGCCAGGCCATGACGCTAGAGGAGGCTGTGGCCGAGGCGCTGGAAAAGAACTGAAGGTGGAGTGTTTTTGAACCCCGAAAAAAGATACCCCGATGTAAGTCAAGCCCCAAGCTGGAACAAGAGTTGATAGGCGGTCCACAGATAATGCCGCACCCCAGCGATCAGTCGCTGCCCAAACCATGAGCCTGTCAGCCACCAGACTGCTGTGGGATGAAGTGCTGGAATGCGGTGTGCTGTGAAAATGCACACAAGTAACGGGTGTTCATTGTTCGTTGGGGTGGGGTCCAGGGGCCAGGAGCACGCCTTTAGTGGTAAAGTCACTATGATCTGCCATATCATTGTGGGAAAACCACAACATATTTTGTCAGAGGGGCCTTTTGGCTGTGTTTAATCACACAAAAGGCCCTTTTGGGTGGTGGTCTAAAGTCCTTTTGTGTTGGAATCACAAGACCCGTTGTCAGACGCTATTAAAACGAGCCGTTGATTGTTGAAGAAGAACAACCTATTCTTGGCCGTGGGTGGCGACAACGAAAACAACTTCATAACAGACACCCTTCCTTTATAGCTCGGGTCCACAACACCTCATACTTATCCCCAATTCATAAGGAGACAGCAATGTATCAAGGACTTACCGCCCTGCGTCGTGTGCTCGTCATCCTCCTCCTCGTGGTCGCCGTACTCTTCGCCACCCTGGGGGGCCCCTCCAGCGTGCTCGCCGACAAGCCTGCCGGGCAGGACGACCCCAACCACGTTACCAAGCCGCAGACTGCGGCGACCGTCGAGGCCCCAGTGGTGATGGCGGAAAATCGCGGCGAAGTGATCCCCAACCAGTACATCGTGGTGATGAAGAATGGCATCTCGCGCGCCGAGAGCAAGGCTCAGATCAACGACATCGTGACCAAGCATGGTGGTCGCCTCGTGCTCAGCTACGAGAGCGTCCTGCATGGCTACGTGGTGCAGATGCCGGAAGAGACGGTGTTTGCCCTCCAGCGCAACCGCAACATCTCCTTCATCGAGCAGGACTTCATGGTCACCACGGCCGACACGCAGACCGGTGTCACCTGGGGCATCGACCGCACCGACCAGCGCAGCCTGCCCCTTGATGGCAGCTACACCGACTATAATGAAGGGGTTGGCGTGCACGCCTACATCATCGACACCGGTATCCTTCTGGGCCACCAGGAGTTTGCGGGCCGCATGGGCAATGGCTACGACGCCGTGACGGTGGGTGGCAATGCCAACGACTGCAACGGCCACGGCACCCACGTCGCCGGTACCGTCGGTGGCACGACCTACGGCATCGCCGACAAGGTCACCCTGCACCCGGTGCGCGTCCTGGCCTGCAACGGTTACGGATCGAACTCGGGCATCATCGCTGGTGTCGACTGGGTCAAGAACAACCACATCAAGCCTGCGGTTGCCAACATGAGCCTCGGGGGCACGGCCTCCAGCGCCACCGATACCGCTGTGACCAACGCCATCAACGCCGGTGTGACCTTCGTGGTCGCCGCTGGTAACTCCAATGTCGATGCCTGCGGCACCAGCCCGGCGCGCGCTCCCGCCGCCATCACCGTCGGCTCGACGATGAACACGGATGCCCGCTCTTTGAACTCCCAGTGGGGCTCCAACTGGGGCACCTGCCTGGACATCTTCGCCCCCGGCTCGGACATCACCTCGGCCTGGCACACCAGCACCAGCGCCATCAATACGATCAGCGGGACCTCGATGGCCTCGCCCCACGTCGCTGGTGCGGCGGCCCTCTACCTCTCGGCCAACCCCGGTGCGACGGCTGCTCAGGTCCGTGACGCCCTGGTGAGCAACGGCACGACCGGCAAGGTCACCAACGCGGGCACCGGCTCGCCCAACGTCCTGCTCTACACCGGCTTCCTTGGCACCACCAACCCGACCCCGACGCCGACCCCGATCGCCGGCAACAAGATCGTCAACGGTGGCTTCGAGAACGGCTCGACGGGCTGGACCCAGTCCTCCACCGCTGGTTACAACCTGATCGACGCGACGCGGCCCCGCTCCGGCAGCTACGGCGTCTGGGGCGGCGGTTACGACAATGGCACGGATCGCATCGGCCAGATCGTCACGGTCCCTGCGAATGGCACGCTGACGTACTACTGGCAGATGACCTCTAACGAGGGCACCATCTACGCCTACGACTACATGTACGTTCGCGTCTTCAACACCTCGGGCACGCTGCTGGCGACCCTGCGCACTCGCAGCAACACCGCCCCTCGCAACGCCTGGTACTCGGATAGCCTGAGCCTCGCCGCCTACGCCGGTCAAACCATCGAAATCCGCTTCGCGTTCAAGACCGACAGTGCCTACCCCACCAGCTTCTTCCTGGATGACATCACTCTCCAGTAAGCAGCACTAAACAGACAACAAGAAGAGCC
>JACCSL010000451.1 GCA_013812995.1 Ardenticatenales bacterium
CACCACATGGATGGCTATGCTTACCAATAGAAAGAAGGTGCCAGAGCTTGGTGTGGCAATGCGTCTCTTTGCCGCGCCATTCCTCCCACGCCTCAAGGTCGTGGGTCTCCTGGCGCTGACCTTATGATGAAAGTCTGTGTTGTGAACCAAGAAGGACGGCCCTTAATGCCGACCACCCCGCGCAAAGCGCGCTTGCTGCTCCAGGCGGGCAAGGCCCAGATCGTCAACCGCACACCGTTCACCATCCGCCTCTTGTACGGCACGCGCGGTTACAGCCAGCCCATCATCACGCTGGGAATAGATGCTGGATATGCGACGGTCGGTTTTTCCGCTGTGAGCGAGCAAGAGGAATTGGTCGGGGGTGAACTCAAGTTGCTTGGGGGCATGTCGGAGCGGCTGGCCGAGCGAGCGATGTATCGTAGCGGGCGTCGCCGCCATACACGCCACCGCCAGCCACGTTTCGACAACCGCCGTCGTCCAGTGGGATGGTTGGCCCCTTCCATTCAGCACAAGCTCGGCAGCCATCTGCGGCTGATCGAGCGGCTATGCGCGGTACTGCCCATCTCGCGCATCGTGATTGAGGTGGCGAGCTTCGATATTCAGCGCCTCAAAGACCCAACGATTGAGGGACCAGAATACCAACAGGGGGAACAGGCCGGCTTCTGGAACCTCAGAGAGTACACGCGAAGCGTGCACCGCGATGGGCATACCTGCCAGAGCCCCCAATGCCCCAACCGGGCCAAGGAAAAGGTGCTCCAGGTGCATCACCTGGGCTACTGGCGTGGCGATGGCAGCGACCGCCCGGCCAACCTGATTACCCTCTGCACCCGCTGCCACACCCCCGAAAATCACCAGCCCGGCGGTTTTTTATGGGGCTGGCAGCCACCTTTGAACTCGTTCCGGCCTGAAACCTTCATGACCCTCGTGCGCTGGCGCTTGGTCGAGGCGGTGGGAGCCAAGGCGACCTACGGGTATGTGACCAAAGGCCGTCGCATTGAGCTAGGTCTAGCCAAGTCACACGCCAATGATGCCTTTGTGATTGCGGGGGGCAGCACACAACGCCGCGCCGCCCCGCTCCTGTTGGAACAGATACGGCGCAATCGCCGGGCACTTGAGACCTTCTACGACGCGAAATACATTGATATCCGCACGGGCGAGGTCGTCAAGGCGCAGGGGCTGAACAATGGGCGACGCACCCGCAATCGCAATCTCAACGGGGAAAATCTGCGCCGCTATCGGGGGCAGAAGGTTGCCAAAGGGCGGCGCTCGATCCGGCGGCGGCGCTCTCCCTATCAGCCAGGGGACCTGGTGCGCTACGAGGGGCAAGTCTACCGGGTACAGGGCATGGGGGGCTATGGGCGGAACCTCAAGCTGGCCGAGCGGCCCAAGGAAGTGAAGGCCACCCTGGTCTCGCCCGTGCGCTGGCGCAAGGGTATCTGCCAACAAGTTCGCTAAACACGCTCGCGGTAGGAGGGGCCTCCCAACGGCTAGACTTGGCCGTTACAGGGCTTCTCCTTGCCGCTCCATTCCTCCCCCGGCTTGAGCCGGGGGAGGAATGGAGCTAACTTCTATGGAATCTAGCACCAGGCACCGGAGCCCATGCGCCCCCAAAGGTTTCTCCTTCTACCCATCCCGACGCGCTCTCCCTCAATGCTATTACGAGCACGGCCATCGGGGTCATGTCCTTCCTCCTAGCCAGCGTGATCCACGACGCTGTGGGGCATGAGGCGCGTGCCTGCTGGTGGGTGGCAAGCCGCTCGGGTAGAAGAGGCGTCTGCTTTTATTATCCCCACCTCTTCAGGAGCATGAGTTCATGTCCTTCGCTTCCTCCCAAACCAAGTCTCTTTCGCTCGATACCCCTACCCTGATGGCGATCGGGATCGTCGCCTTCATCCTTGCCAATGTGCTACATGAAGCCCTCGGTCATGGGGGGGGCTGTCTGCTCGTCGGGGGGGAGCCCCTCGCCCTCTCCAGCGCGCACTTCCGTTGCGGGATGGAGGACGTCAGCCTCCTGGGCCAGCGCTTTGTGGCGGCGGCGGGCACCCTGGTCAACTTCATAGCCGCCCACCTCTTCTGGCTGGCGTTCCGGCATACGAGGCTCGCTTCCTCAGCTTTACGCTATTTCTGCTGGCTTGCGTTGAGCAGCAACTTCTTTGTGGCAGCGGGCTACCCCTTGTTCTCGGGAGTTTTGGGGGTAGGGGATTGGAGCGCGGTAACGGAGGGTCTGCACCCCTCCTGGCTGTGGCGGCTGCTGCTTATCGCGTCAGGATTGGCTCTCTATGCCCTGGGGGTCTGGGTCTCTTTACGTGCGATGACACTCCTCATTGGCGCGCATCCGACGGAGCGCCGCGTGCGTGCCTTCCGGCTCTCGCTGCTTCCGTACCTGGCCGGTAGCCTTGCCCTCACGATAGGCACGCTCCTCAACCCCCTCGGACCCTTTGTGGTGGGCATGACCGCCG
>JACCSL010000461.1 GCA_013812995.1 Ardenticatenales bacterium
CTTCCATACCACAAATTCTGTCAGAACCAGTTACGTTTTACCTTCCCATCCATCGACGCTTGATGCACCACTAGTTTCTCTCGGCACTACCTCAAGGGCTGGCAGTGGTTGCTGATATCAGTATTTCACTCTTTCCATCTTCCGTCGCAAATATCAGCAGGTAAACATAACTCTCCCCCCGGTGGACGACGTAACGCCAGGTGCGGCCCGTGCCTGATAGGTCCTCCCCCTCGTCCAGGATATAGCCATTGCTCGCCAGGGCCGCCAGAACCTGTGTTCGCACCTCGGAGAGCGGCTGGTTTGTCTCTACCTCGAATTTCGTGGGCGACGACTGCAAGAAAAGCGCATCAGGGGCAAGGGGCAACGCAAAGCCCAGGAAGCTTTGCAGGTTGGCAGCTACCTCAGCATTCGACAGCAGGGGAGCCACCGAAGGTACTGTGAGATCGATGGGCACGTTGAAATCAAAAAACTCTATTAGTGTGTGTGAGACTGAGGAACTATCCGCAGAAAACTGCAAGGTAACAGTGGCATCGTAGCGCACCACAAACCCCTCTGCCTCATCTACCCACACATCCGCCTGCCCCGTGAGACCCTCCATGCCCGACAGCAATGCCGCCCCATGATCGCCGCGCAGGTGTCGGGTGCTTCGCCCATTGATCTCCTCTTGACCTACAAACTCCATGACCGATAGGTCGAGTGGAAGCGGGTCCGAGCCCGTCTGATCCGAGAAGCTGGGCGTTTGTATATGATCTTCTATATTGGAGAGGGAGGTTTCCTGCCACTCCCCCTCCTCGACGGAGAAGGCGCGCTCCTCAACCAGAAGATAGTCCCCCAGGACGCCCGCCTCCAGAAGCGCTGCCAGCTCCGAGTTTGAACTCGTTATCTCTGTTTGTATGGTCATGTGACGGCCGGCGGGCTCACGGGAAACTTGGAGATCGCGGGTCGTGATGCTCTCTTCTACGACTGCCCCCGCGCCATCCAGGGTAGTTATCGTCTGGGCAATGTGCATCTTGTAGCTTCGGATAGTCGACGCCTCATCAATGGAGCGCAGCCCCTCCTCGATAGGGCTTAGTTCTGCCCCCGGTAGGGGCGTGGTAGATGGGGTCTCTGTGGGGCCGGGAGTCGGTTCGGTTGGGCTGGGAGCTGGGGTCCACGTTGGTGGAAAGGTCGCCGCCGCGACGGCGGGCGTTCTGCCCGCCTGTGACGCGGGAGCGTCGCCCCCACCGCAAGCCATAAGGAGCAGCAGCGGTAAAACAAGAAACAGGAGATAGGGTCGCAAGATAGTCCTCAAAAGGGAGTTAGGGGAAAAAGCCTTCCCCAAGCCAATAGAGCGATTGCCCCTCCGAGCATGAGCCAGCGTGCTAGCCGCTGCCGGGGCGTGTCGTGTAGTTGCCGCCAGGAAGTCTTTGGACCGGGGGCGCGGAAGGCGCGTGCCTCTAGCGCCAGGGCGCGCTCCTCTGTCTCGTGCAGGGCGCTGGCAATGAGCGGGCCAATGAGGGGCAAAAGGGCGCGCGCGCGGACCAACAAGTTCCCCTCGGTTCGGAGTCCGCGTGCACGCTGGGCGTCCGCGATGCGCGCGGCCCTTGCCTGCATCTGGGGCAGCAGTTGGAGCGCGGCCAGCACCACGTAGCTTAACTCGTGCGGGAGGCCGATCTCGGTCAGCGCGTGGCCGACATCGGCGGGGTGCGTCGTCAGCAGGAGCGCGAGCGTGGCGCTGAGGATCAGTACCAGGCGCGAAAGAATCGTTGCACCAAAAAGCAGCCCCTCCAGCTTGAGCGCGAAGGGGCCAATCTCATAAAGAACCGTTTTGGCCCCCGGGTAGAAAAAGCCCTGCACGAAGAACAAAGAAATCAGCAGGGGCAGGAGCAGCAGGACTAGCCGACGAAGCAGGAGCCACGCGGTCGCGCGGCTATCCCATAGCAGCAGGAGCAGCAACAGCGCCGTAGCAAACAGCGGGAAAAGCGGCACCCCCGCCCACGGCAGCAGATTGGCATAGGCAGCGAGGGTGGAGGAAAGAACCAGCGTCAGCTTGGTGAGCGGGTGCCAGCGGGTCAAGACTCAGTCAACGTGGCCGATGAGCGGCCTGCGGTGGGGCGAGGCCGTTTTTTCCCCCTGGGGGAAGCGAACCAGCAGGCGGCGCGGCAGCCCCTTGAGAATCAGGAAGACCAGCAGATAGCTGATCATCTTGTCCGGCGGATCGGAAAAAATACCCTGTGCTGCCACGGCACCCAGGGTACTATCCATAAAGGATTGGAAGGCAGCTACCAGAAAATCGGTTCCGCCGCCGGTTATACCACCGTAAACGTACGTAGCAATTGGAGCACTCATCACAGCAGCTACGATACCTGTCACCAGTCCACCCAGAAGTGCCATCTGGATCTTACGCATCCAGGAATAGTAGCCAAAAAGGCCCGCTAACACGCCGATAACAAAGGCAACAGGGGCAAACCAGATAATGACCGGATCCGCCAGGATAAAACTCCAGAGGATATTCGAGAGGGCTCCTGTGAGGCCCCCGGCAACAGGACCAGCAAGCACGCCCGCCAAAATGGTACCGATACTATCTAGATATAACGGTATTTTGATGACAGGTGAAATTCGATTGAAGTACGAAATGAGTGCCCCTATCGTAATATTGAGAACAATAGCGATGGGCATCAGGGCCAGGGTCAGGGTGTTGAACGTGGAACGCATGGTTCCAGGAGCCTCCTTGTAGTAAAAAGTGGGGACTTATGGCCCGACAATGGGACCACAACCTGGCGATTATATAGGCTTGCGGGGTGTGGCAAAAACAAAAGGGCACGCCAGAAGCGTGCCCTTTTGAGTAAGCCAGTCCCATTACTCGCGCTTGAGACCGATATCGCCGAGGTCCAGGAAGTTCCCCCCCTCGTAGAACTCGCGTGGCACGAAGTCATCGACCAGCAGCGGCTGGAAGCGGTCCACGATGACAGCAATGCTGTAGGCCGTGTCCAGTTCTACAGGAACATTCAGCTCGAAGATGCCATTGGAACGCGTGAACGCGGCATCATAGACCTGGCTCTGATCATTCTTATCGAAGGTATCCCAGGTAATCCCGGGGGCCAGAATGATGA
This sequence comes from Ardenticatenales bacterium, assembly GCA_013812995.1. Taxonomy (GTDB): domain Bacteria; phylum Chloroflexota; class Anaerolineae; order Ardenticatenales; family Ardenticatenaceae; genus JACCSL01. Next base: position 3,093 of record JACCSL010000461.1, read on the forward strand.
TCATCGCCTTGTTGATGGGCTTGCCGCTATCTGCCGAGACCACGCGCCCCGTCATGGTAACCTCTTCGCCTCCGCCACTCGGTTCCGTTCCGCCCGCGCCGCCCAGAACGAGGTCGTCCCCCACCACGGGTTGGTTGCCAACTTGGATCTCGACGGTGTAGGTGCCATCGGGAAGACCGTCGCGCCCGCCGGTTAGGTTCAGGAAGGCGAGCCCACTCCCGGCATCAAGGGGCCATTCTTCAAGGAACAACTCGCTGCCTTCGATGATTTCGCCCTCGTAGCGCCATTGTGCCGCCAGGGGCGTCGTTGCCGTGGCTCCCCGATACTCGAAATGGGCAAAGAGTTCCTCCGCTCCGCTCGGAAGCTGGTTAGAGA
>JACCSL010000464.1 GCA_013812995.1 Ardenticatenales bacterium
GGATGAACCAACCGGGCCTCCCCGGCTCGTCCGGTGTCCCCGCAGCCCCATCATGCTGGAGATGGACCACCAGTGCGCCCGCCGCGCGTGCTGCCGCCAGCACGGTCCCGATGCGTTGGATCACCCCTGCCGCATCAGGAACAGCAGCCTCGCCGTCGAGCAGTCCCTGCTGGGCATCAATAATGAGCAAGGCTGTAGGCGGCACCCTCATGCGCTATCTCCTTCCTACACGCTTCACTCTTCCGATTGTAGCTCAAGGGCGCCGATGGGCTTCAGCGCCGCCATCGCTTTGCAAACGACCCAGCACACACGTTGCGTACCGCGATGCTCCTTGCCGAACTCAGGGTTTCGTGGCCTAAAATCACACGGAGGGTCCTTCATTCTGAAGATTCATCGGTAGGGGGGCAAGGCCGGATAACATGGGGGAGATGAAGTGGCAACATAATTGAGATTATGCGGTCACTTTATGCGGCCACTTGGATGGAAGCCGGCGGGCTGCTCATTCTCATAGCACTTTGTGCCGACCTGAGCGCGTCGCTACTGGCATCTGGGGACCCCGCTGGGCTAGGGTGCTCGCAAGCCAACGTGTACAACAGGTACGCCTTCGCCGGGCGGATCGCAAGGTATCAGATGATATAGGACAGTGGAGCAGCGATGGGCTATCTACCACCATTTTTCCCGACGCTATCAGGACAAATGGCTCATGACGCCCAAGCCCGATGACCCTATGCTTCTTCCTGGGGAAGGGTTCTTAACAGTGGCACCTGTTCCGTAATATACTTTATAGAGAGATGAGGAACATGCAAATTGAGGTAGCAAAACGATGTTTGAAGCTGAGCATGAGCGCGCTCGCATCATGATCGTGGACGATCAAATCGAGGATATCAGCGTGCTGAAATTCATTCTCAAGAAGGCTGGTTACAGCACCTTCCTCTGTCTGGAAAAGGCCGATGACGCCCTGGATAGCCTCGCCACCTTCTTCCCTGACGTGATCTTGCTGGACCTTTATATGCCGAAAGTCAGTGGCCTGGTTTTGCTGGAGCAGTTTCAAACACTCATTCCCCCGGAAAGCTATCTGCCGATCATTGTTCTTACAGCGGACAAGACGCAGCAAGTCCGGTCGAAGGTGCTTTCTCTGGGGGCCAAGGATATTCTCAGCAAGCCGCTGGATTCGGTCGAGATTCTTCTACGGGTGAAACATCTGTTGGAGGCACGCTTTCTGCACCTTCGGTTACAGGGTCAGAATCAATACCTGGAAGAAGAGGTCGCGACACGCACCCACGAATTGGCGGTGGCGCATGAGGCCCTCCAGCGGTCGCGGGAGGCGATTGTGACCGCGCGGGAGGAGGAGCGCCGCCGTCTGCGACGCGATCTCCACGACGGGCTCGGCCCCACCCTGGCCGGGGAGATGCTCAAAATTGATGCAATTCGTAACCTCTTACGCACGGACCCTGACCAGGCCGAGCGCCTCCTGGTAGAGTTGAAGCAGCACACGCAAACGGCTATCGCGGATATTCGTCGTCTCGTGTACAACCTCCGTCCCCCTGCTCTGGATGACCTTGGCCTGCTGGGTGCCCTCCAGGCGCAGGCCCTCCAGTATGAAGGGGCGGGGGTCCACATCTCAATTGAAGTCCCAGGGTCCCTGACGCCTCTCTCCGCCGCCATTGAAGTTGCCGCGTATCGTATTGTGCAGGAGGGCCTGACGAACGTCATGCGCCATGCCCATGCGAGAAATTGTGCCATCTTGCTTCGCCTGGACGATGCCTTTCATATATGGATTACCGACGATGGGTGTGGACTACCCCTCCATCACTCCAAAGGCGTTGGCATTACCTCCATGCGGGAGCGGGCGCAGGAGCTTGGTGGAACCTTTACCATTGAGGGTGTTGCGGGACAGGGAACACGACTTTGTGCCCGGCTGCCGATCCGGGACAGTTTCACCCAGAATGAGACCACCTCACCCTCATGACCGAGAGCGCTCCTGGCGAGCGCGCACGCAACAGGGGAATATATGGACACCCTCCGCATCCTTATCGCAGATGACCATCCCTTGTTCCGGGATGGGGTGGCGGCTTTGCTGGCCTCTATTCCCGACATGGAACTGGTCGGCCAGGCCCGGACAGGCGCAGAGGCGATTCGGCTGGCCGAGGAACTCCAGCCGGATGTCATCTTGATGGATCTCAATATGCCGGATGGCAATGGTATCAGCGCTGCCACCCAGATTCTCCGTACCAGCCCGCACATTGGAATTCTCATTGTTACCATGTTCGAGGATGATGACTCCCTCTTCGCCGCCATGAAAGTTGGGGTGCGGGGCTACCTTCTCAAAGGCGCGGACCAGCAGGAGACGCTGCGCGCGATCCAGGCGGTGGCAAACGGTGAGGCTATTTTCAGTCCTACTATTGCTCAGCGCCTGATGCGCTATTTTAACACCCCTCAACCCAAGGTCTCCGAGCCTGTCTTGCCAGTGCTCACTGAGCGAGAACGGGAAATTCTCATCTTGCTCGCGCAGGGCCAGGACTGTGCCCAGATTGCGACCGACTTGGCCTTGAGCCAGAAAACCGTGCGGAACCATCTCTCCAACATCTTCAACAAGCTACAGGTCACGGATCGCACGCAGGCGGTGCTCCTTGCACTCAAAGCGGGACTCACCACGCGCGACTGACCCTGGCCTACCTTTATTCTTCCCGACCACATCGGGACAAATGCCTCATGACGCCCAGGCCGAACGCGCCTATCTTTTGGAAACGTCCGTATCGTCAGCTTCTCTGTTCTATGTCTAGAGGAGCCCTCTCTCCACCGCCCAGGCCCTAGTAGGAGTCAAAACCATGCTTCACTTAGCTGATTACCGGGTTGATGATGAACTGCACCGGAGCACGAATTCGGTGGTCTATCGGGGGGAGCATGTACCGGGGCAGAGGCCGGTGATCCTGAAGGTGCTCAACAAGACGTACCCCACACCACTAGAGCGGGCACGCTTCGAGCGCGAGTACGACCTTCTGCGACAGGTGAGTGGGCCAGGGGTGATCGAGGCCCTGACGCTGCTCCCGCACCAGCATAGCCTGGTACTGGTATTGGAGGACTTTGGAGCGATCTCCCTGAAGGATTGGACGCGGGAGAGCGCACCCTCCCTGCTGGAGCGGCTGGAGCTTAGCCTGCGGATCGTGGAGGCACTGGCACAGGTGCATGAGCAGGGTGTCATGCACAAGGACCTCAACCCGAGCAACATTGTGCTCAACCCCACCAGCAGGCAGGTTAAGATCATTGACTTCGGCCTCGCGACTAGCCTGGGGCAGGAGGAAGCGACGGCCCTTGGCACGGCGAGGCAGGAAGGAACGTTGCTCTACCTCGCGCCGGAACAGACCGGGCGCATGAACCGCGTGGTGGATTACCGTAGCGACTTCTACTCCCTGGGAGCGACCCTCTACGAGCTGCTCACCGGGCAACCTCCCTTCCAGTCGGCCGACCCGCTGGAGCTGGTCCATGCGCATATTGCGCGTGACCCGATTCCGCCCCACGAGCTAAACCTCCAGCTTCCCGAGGTTCTCTCTGCCATCATCCTCAAGCTCATGGCGAAGGCTGCCCGCCAGCGGTATCAGAGTGCTTACGGGGTGCTGGCCGACCTGACCGAGGTGCTGCGCCAGGTGCAGGAGACCGGCAGCGCCCAACCCTTCGCCCTGGGACAACAGGACCTCTCGCCGCGCTTTCGGCTACCGCAGATGCTCTACGGGCGTGAAGCAGAACTAGAAGTACTCCTGGCAACGTTCGAGCGCACCAGTGCGGGCACCACTGAACTGCTGCTGGTAGCCGGCCATGCCGGTGTGGGCAAGACCGTGCTCATCAACGAACTACACAAGCCGCTTGTGGGGAGACGCGGTTATTTTATCTCTGGCAAGTTCGACCAGTTCCAGCATACCACCCCCTATACGGCCCTCATTCAGGCGTTTCGTGACCTGATGCGCCAGTTCTTGACCGAGAGCGACGAGCAGATAGCCCGCTGGCGCGAAAAGCTGCTGGCCGCGCTCGGGGGCAATGGGCAGGTGATCATCGAGGTCATTCCCGAGGTGGCCCTGCTTATCGGTCCCCAGCCCGCCCTACCCGAGGTCGGTCCCGT
>JACCSL010000468.1 GCA_013812995.1 Ardenticatenales bacterium
CCCTAAGCCTCTCGCTATCATCCCCTCGTAGACCCTTTCCATTCCATCAAGGAGTCCTCGTGGCGGCCAAAGAGTCTCAGGGGTGGCAGCTCCCCATCATGCAGTTCGTGACGCTGATGCTGATGACGATTCTCGTTATCACGCTGGGTCATTTTGCCAAGACAATGTTGGACAATTACCAACTAAACGCGGAGAAGACGGCCTGGCAAGCTCGTATCGAACAGGAGCAGATGGAGCACCAACGGCTGCTCGATCAGAAGGCGTTTGTCGAGTCCGATACCTACCAACGACAGATGGCCCATGAGATGGGTCTCTACGCGCCGGACGAGCGGCCCCTGGTGCTCCTTGTTCCGCCCGAGATGCAGGAGACGGTGAGCGAGTTCGATCCGGTCTATCGGGAGGGTGAGGTGGTGGAAGCCCCCTACTGGCAGCAGTGGTGGGTGCTCTTCTTCGGGGGTGAGGAGTTGAGCAAGGATTAGCGGAAAGTAAGGATTAAAAGGCAAAAGCCCTTTCCATATGTATGGAAAGGGCTTTTGGTTTGGGAGCTATTTGGCCCCTTCTTTTTCGGCGTCGCTTTTGACGATGCGTTTCCTGGCTTCGGTGAGGATGAGGCGGACGCCGAACCAGCTTTGTTGGAGCATTGCTGCTGCAATGGCAGGCGGTGTATAAGGTTGATCCCAGGGGAGGACGCTGTAGAACGCGAGGCGATCAGGGAGCTGGCGCTTGAATTCGTCTTTGTCGGCGGCGGGGCCGAAGAAAAGAGGATAGTGCTTGATGGCTTCCTCCTCGGGCTTGCGCCAATCCCAACCGTTCCACTCACAGCAGACCTTCGCGGCGGTCAGGTAGGCATCATACTCCTGCTCCAGGGAGCCAACCAGGTGACCACGCCACCGAATCATGTGGACCAGCTCATGAGCCAGCGCCTCCCGCTGCCATTCCTCGGTCCAGGCGTCTCTGAGAACCACGCGAGCGAGCGGCCACGGATAAGCGAAGGCCCCGCCGGTGAGCGGCACACCGAAGGATATGTTGGGCCAATGCAGTCGTACCCAATCCACAAGGGGCCATCCGGTGGGGGTCGAGGCGATTTCTTCCAGATAGCGGGCAATGCGCGGTTCATAGGTGTGCATGGTAGGCAGTTCCTTCTCTTGATGGTGTAGGAGATAGGTCTATTATAAGGGCGACCATAGGAGCGCGACCACCCCCATGAGAGGCGCGCAAGGAGGCTTCCATGACCCGCGAGCAGAGCCGCTTCTTACAGATTGCCGCCATGATTGTGTTGATTCTTATTACGATTCTGCTGCTGGAGTCTGCGCTTACGCTTCTCTTGAACCCGATTTCCCTGCAACGGCTCTTTACCTTTGAGAGCGGGGATGCTTTTTTCTTTGCCAGCGGGTTGAACCGCAACTTCAACCAGCTCCTGGCGCTAGTGTTTACAACAGTGTCGATTGCGATTCCCCTCACGGCCAACATGTACTCGGTCAAGTTTCTGGAGCTGTTCATCACGGATGAACTCAACCTGCTGATGCTCTCCCTGATTGCCTTCGGCGGGCTCAATAATACCTGGATGATGCATAATTTGAAGGATGGATATGTTCCATATTTCCACCTGTACCTATCGCTGGGATTGTACATGATATGTGTCTGCCTGCTGATTCCCTACTTGTATTATATCTTTCGCTTTCTGGACCCAAACACCCTGCTCCGGCGGCTGGAGCGAGAGATTATGGCGGATCTGGCGTCGGCGCAGCGGAAGCCGTCGCAGGCAGCGGCGCGCGCACGCGAGGTCGCTCAATCGGTCGAGCATATCGCCAGTGTGGGTCTGCGCTCTGTGGATCGTATGGACCGTGCAACGGCAATCGAGTCGGTGAATACGCTTCGGCGCGTGCTCCAGGCGTACTGGGAGGTCAAGGACAAGATGCCCATGCCCTGGTTCAATGAAGGAGCGGGGTGCTTTCATGGCTTCGCCGAAGAAATGATGGAGGATCTGCGCACCAACCATACCTGGATGGAGATGAAGGTTCTCTCCCAATTTCGCTCCCTATTAAGCGTTTCGGTATCGAAGATGCACGACCTGGTGAACGCGATTGCCAGTGCCACCAGCACCCTGGGGCTGGCACAGGAGGTGCGACGTGAGCGCCACTCGGAGGAGTTGGTGATGGAATATTTCAACACCTTCATCCGCCTGGCACTCACCCGCCGGGATACGCGCTCGGTCTATAGCCTCTTCTATCAGTATCGTCGCTACGCGGAGGGACTGCTCCAGGAAGATGGCGACCTGGCATTGGAAATCGCTTATTACTTTCAATACTATGCCCAGGCCGCTCGCGAGATGGGCCTGCTCTTCGTGGTCGAAACGGCTGCCTACGATATGGGAATGCTCGTCCAGATCGCCTGGGAGCGTGAGGCTGCTATTCGATCAAAGCTGCTGAAACGCTTTCTTGCGTTTGATAGTGGCATGGGAAGCCAGCCACTGCTGGGGGTGAAGAAGGCTCAGAGTATCCTGGCTGGCTTCTTCCTGCTGCACGGACTGCCGGAGCAGACGGAGCAAATCCGCCATCAGATGCAGGACATCTCTCCCCGGATGATTGGAACGCTCCGAGACGACCTCATCCATGTGACCCGCGAGAAGTTCTGGGAAATCACGGAGCGGCGCGTGAGCATGGACTATGTGGTTCCCCCCCAGCGGCAAAGGGTAGCTGAGTTTTTGGACTCGCTGGACAGCTCCCTGCCTCTCGCCACACCGCTCGAAGATAGGTAGCGTCAGACAATTTCCTCGGGCGCGCTCATGCTCATCAGCGCGAGGGTGCGCGCGAGGGCAATGCGTGCCGCCGCGGTCAGCTTGAGGCGCGCCTGCTGGACATCGGGCGGTACATCGGTGCGAAGCACGGGGCACTTATCATAGAAGGTATTGAAGGCAGAAGCCAGCTCGCGCGCGTAGTAGGCGAGGCGATGCGGCTCCAGATCTTCCTCGATGCGCGCAATGACCTCGCGCAGGCGCAGCATCTCATTGATGAGATGAATCTCTGCCTCGTGGGTCAGCGTGCTGGCCGGGGCGGCGGGATCATAGGCGATGCCCCGCTTGGGTGCCTCGCGGTCCAGAATGCCACAGGCGCGGGCATGGGCATACTGGATGTACACAACAGGGTTCTCGTTCTCTTTGCGTGACTTCGCCACGTTGATGTCGAAGGTCTGGTGGGTGGTTGGCGCGAGGGCAAGCATGAAGTAGCGCACGGCGTCTGCGCCCACCTCGTCGAGCAACTCATCAATCGTGATGTAGTTCGCGCGGCGGGTGCTCATCTTGACCTCTTCCCCATCGCGAATCAGCGTGGTGAACTGGTGGATGAGCACACTGATACCGCTGGTGTCTTCCTCCAGCGCGCGCAGGGCGTCCAGCACATCAGGCACCGCATCCTTGTGGTCCGCGCCTAGCACGTCAATGATGCGATCAAAGCGCTGGAGCTTGTTGCGATGGTAGGCGATATCCGGCACGCGGTAGGTGGGCATCCCATTGGAGCGCACGAAGACTCGATCCTTGTCCTTGCCAAAGGAGGTCGCCTTGAACCACCACGCGCCATCCTGGAAGTAGAGCCACTCGTGCTCCTTCAGGGACTCAATGACGTCCTCGACATCGCCCGTGTGGTAGAGACTATCCTCATTGAAGTAAACATCGAACTCGACGCTCAGGCGGCGTAGCGTGTTGCGAATATCCGCGAAGATGGTATCTACGGCAAGGTTCTTGAACTCCGGCACGCTCTTGTTCCGCCAGCTATCCCCGTGGAAGGCAAAGAGGGTCGCGGCAATCCAGTGCATATACTCGCCCTGGTAGTGCTTGCCGTCCTGTAACGGCTGGCTATAGTCGCCCAACAGTTCCAGGTAGCGAATCCGTAGCGTCTCGCCCAGCGACTCCATCTGGAGGCCCGCGTTGTTGAAGTAATACTCACGCGTCACCTCGTAGCCCGCCGCCGTCAGCACCGCCGCGAGCGTGTCGCCCAGCACGGCCCCACGCGCGTGGCCCAGGGTGAGCGGTCCCGTCGGGTTGGCCGAGACAAACTCGACCTGCGCCCGAATGCCCTTGCCCCGCTCCAGATCCGCATAGACAGCCCCCTTGCGGAGAACCTCGTCCACCTGGTTGGACAGCCAGGCGGGATTGAGGCGGAGGTTGATGTAGCCCGGTCCCGCGATCTCTGCGGCAGTCACGAGGTCGCCCTCGCCCAGATGCTTGATGATGGCCTCAGCGATATCACGAGGCTTGGCGCTGGCCGCCTTTGCCAGCTTCATTGCCACCGGCGTCGCGAAGTCGCCATGCTCTGGCTGGCGCGGCCGGTCAATGGGCACCTCGTTGTCCCACTCAAAGGCGGGCAGATCGCCCGCACGCTGCGCGGCCGCAATCGCCTGCCGGATGGTTTCGACCAATTGCTCTTGTGCCATAGAAATTCTCCCATCGATTTATCAATTAGACGCAAAACGTAATGCGTAAAACGTAAAAACGACATGTAATAGAAAGAAAATTACGTTTTACGTTTTACGTTTTAGCCTTTTATCTGCTTCAATATCTCGTCCAACAGATACCCGTTCGTCGAGATGCCGTTGCCGCCATAGGCCGTGGGCGTCCCGTTCCAGTCTGTGAAGGTACCGCCCGCCTCCTGCAAGATGGGCAGCAGCGCTGCATTGTCCCAGAGCGTGACGATGGGATCGAGCATGATCTCAGCGCGACCCGTGGCGACAAGGATGTGGCCGTAGGCATCGCTCCAGCCGCGCTGGGTGTGGCTGGCGGCAGAAATGCGCGCCCAGGCGTCGGCGCGTCCGTGCGCCTCGAAGGCGCTGGGGTCGGTAAAGCAGACAAGCGCCTCAGACAATCGATTCACGCTCGAGGTGCGGCAGGGGCGGCCATTCCAGGTGCACCCCTCCCCCCGCGCGGCGCTCACCATCTCGTTCAGTGCCGGGAAGTTCGCCACGCCAAGAACCATCTCCCCTTCCACCTCCAGCCCGACGAGCACCGCGTAGAGGGGAACGCCCCGAATGAATGAGCGTGTCCCGTCAATCGGGTCCACGATCCAGCGGAAGGCGGCGTTCGACCCGTCGGTTTCCCCAAATTCCTCGCCCACAATGGCGTGCGTTGGGTACTGCTTCTCAATGAGTTTGCGCAGCAGCTCCTCGGCGCGGCGGTCGGCGATGGTCACCGGGGAGGCATCGCTCTTCCACTCCACTCCCACATTTGTCTGAAAATATTCAAGCGTCAGCCGCCCCGCCTGCCAGGCCGCGTCGATAGCAAAGTCCAGGTAGGGACGGAGAGAAGCGTGGGATGGCATAGAGAAGCTCCTTGTGGCCTATGTCTCAGGCGCATTGAGGGTTTCGCGAACGGAGTAGATCGGCTTGTTCTGGCTCTCGTGGTAGGTGCGAATGATAATTTCCCCCAGCAGCCCCATCGTAATGAGCTGGATACCTACGACGACGAGTAGGACCGCCAGGAGC
>JACCSL010000469.1 GCA_013812995.1 Ardenticatenales bacterium
GATCACGACTGACTCAGGGAAGCGCGCGGCAGCCTCTGCGTAAACGGACAGAGTCAGAGGTAGATTGCCTCCTACCTGCGCGGCCTTGGCCCGCGTCACATACCACTGGAGGTTGTTCGGCGCGCGGGCAATCGCATCGCGCAGCCAGCCATCCGCTTCCTCATACCGCTTTTCTCGGATGAGCAGGACGCCAATGGAGTGATACCCCTTCGCGTAGGACGGTGTCGCCTCGATTGTCTTATGGAACTCCGCCAGAGCTGCCTCGACGCCATCCCCGCGCTCGTAATACACCCATCCCAGTTCGATATAGGCCCGAGAATCCTGCGGGTTGTCTGTGATGGCCTGCTGGTAAACACTCGCTGCTTCGTCCCACTGGCTCTGTGCTCTCAGGAGCGCACCAAGACGGTGAAGCCAGCTTCGGCGCAGGCGAGCATGAGGCTGGCTGCTTATCGTGTCTCGCAACAGAGTGATCGCGGCTGGAGTGTCTTTCTTTTCCTCGTGGAGGAAGTTTGCCAGGGGAAGAAGACCTGCCACCGGATCAACCTGCCAGGCAGCCCTATAGGCCAATTCTGCCTCGCGCACTTGACCGTTTTCCATCAGCACCTGCCCGGCGTGCCAGAGCGATTCCACGTCCCCAATCGCGGCCCAATTTTGGAAGGCTGCCTCTAGCTGGTTGTTGGCGAATTGGATAGAGGCCACGACCCGGCGCGCATAGGGGGAATCTGTCTCTGTGAGGGGCTGAGCCAGCTGTAAGGCGCGCTCTAGCTCTCCTTTTCTCAGGGCATCCTGCGCCAGCCAGATGGGGGCACGAGGATGGGTGGAAGGCCCCGGAACAGGGAGGGAAGAGGTGACACCTGTGCTATATTGGAGATACGAGAGGGACCAGGCATTTCGTTGCCAAGCATGGAAAAACGAGGGTAACAGCAGCACAACGAGAGCAATCAGAGGGATCAGACCGCCACGAACTCCATACATGACAATAAAGATCCTTCCATCTCGCCTGAACGACCGGCTTCTCAGAGGTTCTATGTACCCCTGAGAAGCCTTGAACAGAGGTTAGAGCTGATGAAACTCGACGATGGCCTCAACCACGACTCGCTGCATTTCTTCGGTAAGCTCTGGATAGATCGGCAGCGCCAGGGACTCCAGGGCCGCTCGCTCGCTAACCGGGAAATCGCCATCTTTATGACCTAGCTCGGCAAAGCACTCCTGAACATGCATCGGTACCGGATAGTAAACCTCCGTGCCGATCTGTCTTTCCTTGAGGTGACTCAGCAGAGCATCTCGACGGTCGCTACGAATCACAAATTGATTGTAGATATGGCGACCATCAGCCGCCGCTTTCGGGAGTATAATGCCGCGCTGTCCTGCCAGACTTTGATCGTCCGCATTCTCGATAACCAGCCCGGCCTCCCGGAAGAGTCGGCGGTAGGTATCGGCGTTGCGCTGTCGGGCCTCGGTCCAGCTATCCAGGTGCGGGAGCTTGACGCGCAAAACAGCGGCTTGCAGCGCATCCAGGCGGAAATTCCCGCCGACGAACTTGTGGTAATACTTGGGATAGGCCCCGTGGGCGCGTAACAGTTTTACCCGCTCCGCCAGCGTGGGGTCGTTGCTCGTTACCATGCCGCCATCCCCGAAACCACCCAGATTTTTGGAGGGGAAGAAACTGAAGCATCCCAGGTGACCGATGGAGCCAGCCCGCCGCCCCTTGTACTCTGCGCCGATGGCCTGCGCTGCATCCTCAATCACATACAGTTTGTGCTTCTCGGCTAGTTCCATGATCGGGTCCATGTCGGCCATCTGACCAAAGAGATGGACTGGCACAATGGCCCGCGTCCGAGGAGTGATGGCGGCCTCGATGGCCGCTGGATCGAGGTTGTAGCTCTCGGGGTCGATCTCGACAAACACCGGAACGGCCCCCAATCGAGCAATGGTGCCAGCCGTCGCGAAGAAGGTATAGGGCGTGGTAATGACCTCATCCCCGGCCTCAATGCCGACGGCCATAAGCGCCACCAGCAGGGCGTCCGTGCCGGAAGAGACACCGATCCCAAAGCGGCACTGGGAGTAAAGCGCCACCTCTCGTTCGAGCGCCTCGACCTCTGGCCCCAGAATAAAGTGCTGAGATTCAATCACCCGGTCGATAGAGGCCCGAATCTCCTCGCGGAGCACCTCATATTGGGCCTTCAAGTCAAGCAAGGGTACGGGTAGCAGTTGCTTGGTCTGTGCGGTACTCATGAGTCCTCTTTTAAAAGTAGGGCTTCATCTTCCGGCCAATCGAGGCAGCGAAGCAGCCCGGGTTCGATTTCTTGATAGCGCCAACCACTCTCTGGGCAGAGCATCATTCCATTCGCATCGGGGGTGGGCAGGCGATGGCCGTGGCGACTCATCCAGCCTTTGCGTACCGCAGGGACGCCGAGCATCAGGGCGTAGTCGGGAACATCGCCCCGCACCACGGCCCCTGCCCCGATGAAGGAGTAGCGCCCCAGGGTTGCGCCGCAGACGATGGTGGCATTGGCCCCGATGGTCGTTCCACGACGCACCAGCGTGTGCTGGTAGGAATCATGACGCACAATCTGCGACCGGGGATTAATCACATTCGTGAACACGCAGGAGGGGCCGCAGAAGACATCATCTTCCAGTTCCACCCCGGCATAGACCGAGACATTATTCTGAATCTTGACGTTGTTCCCGATCTTGACGTCGTTTGCGACAAAGACGTTTTGGCCCAGGCTGGTGCCCTGACCAATCTGTGCGTTTTTCATGACATGGCAGAAATGCCAAATTTTGCTGTTGGCCCCAATCTCACAGGGCTCATCCACGTAAGCACTGGGGTGTACATAAAAATTCTTATCCATCAAACTGGGTTCCTAACTCGCTATTGATATGAATGACCATTCCAGGGCTCGCCAGTGCTCAATGCCTCTGCCGGTAAAATGACGGCCTCACCATTCATTACCAGGGAGCGTTGGGCACCCTCCAGGACTTTAAGCACCCTGAGGCCGCTATGTCCGTCGGTGAGGGGCGGGCGGCGGGTGGCAATGGCAGTCAGGAACGCTTGGCATTCCTGGCGCAAGGGCTCTTCACTGCCGAAGGGGACTTGTTCGCCCTCGCCCTTGATGGGGATGGGCTGGCCGGCCTGTACCTCAACCCGTTGGTCGTAGAGCACCAGGCTCTTGGACACATCATCGAAGCTCGCCATCTTTCGAGAGCCAATCACGACCAGACGCTGCTCTTTGAAGGGATGGAGCCAGGAAACATAGATATGGGCTCGAACCCCATTGTCAAAGAGCAGATTGGTGACGGTGACATCTGCAATATTGGGTTGCACATACGAGCCCCCGCAGGCAATGACTTGAAAGGGGAGGGCTCCGATCAGGCGCAGAATCACCGCCACATCGTGCGGCGCAAAGCTCCATAGAATATTTTCTTCTCGTCGTACCTTACCCAGGCTGAGACGATTGGAGTAAATATAATGGACTTTGCCCAGCACCCCTGTCTCAACAAGCTCCTGCAACTTGATAATCGCGGGATGGTATTCCAGCACATGGCCGACCATCAGGAGCCGCTCCTGCTGCTGAGCCAGCCGGACGAGATGGGAGCCCTGCTCATAGGTCAGAGCCAGCGGCTTTTCAACGAATACATCCTTGTTGGCCTCCAGGGCCTGCCGCGCAAGGTCATAGTGAGTTTCGGCGGGGGTTGCAATGACGACCCCTGCCACATCCGAGGCCAGGAGAGCCTGGAAACTCTCTGTAATCGTTGCACTGGGGGCCAACGCCCTGGCAGTACTCTGCCCTGTTGGCGTGGCATCACACACCCAGGAGAGAACCCCTAATTCGTTAAAGTTCCGAACCAGGTTTTTACCCCAATAGCCGCACCCAATGACACCTATTTGCATATCCGTCTCGCTCCTGGCTGCTTAGTTCATTCCCCGAACAAATCCGTGTTGGATGAGATAGGCGAGAATCTTCCGGGCATTCTCTTCGGGGCTGTTCTCGACTGTATTCAAAACGATCTCGGCGTGCTGAGGGGACTCGTACGGATCATCCACACCGGTGAAATCCTTGATTTCGCCGCGTCGAGCCTTCGCATACATCCCCTTCACGTCCCGCTGCTCACAGACTTCCAGCGGTGTATCAACGAAGACCTCAAGGAACGCATCGTTGCCCACCAGGTTTCGTACATCGTTTCGCGTGGCCCGGTACGGACTCACCGCCGCGCAGAGGACCAGTCCCCCGTGTCGAACAAGCTCCGCAGCCACAAAGCCGATCCGTCGAATGTTGATATCGCGATCTTCCTTGCTGAATCCAAGCCCCTTGGAAAGATGCGTGCGCACCACGTCGCCGTCCAGCACAGTCACCTGTCGGCCATGTTCCAGGAGAAGCATCGTCAGAACCTCGGATGTCGTAGACTTTCCAGAGCCGCTTAGCCCGGTAAACCAGATGCAGACACCCTGGCGATGGCGGGGCGGGTAGCTTTCCGCTAGAATCTCAGCTACTTCCGGCCGCGTAAACCAGGCGGGCAGCCCTTTTCCGTTGTTCAGATACTCTTCCCGGACCTGGGTGCCAGAGATAGAGTCCGTGCGCACCTGCGTGGGAACCTTGGAAACTTCCTCGTAACGCTCCTCGTCCGGCAAGTAGACAAACTCGCGGAAGGGTACAACCTTAACATCCAACTCCTCGCTGTACTGCTCGACCAGCTCCTGGGCGTCGTACGGCCCATAGAAGGGCTTGCCGGTCGAGTCCACCCCTGGGCTCGCATGATCGCGACCCACGATGAGGTGGTTGGCTCCAAAGTTGCGGCGAATGAGGGCATGCCAGAGGGCCTCGCGGGGACCGGCCATGCGCATCGCGAGGGGCAACAAGGCCAGCAATACGCGCCCCTCATCATAGTAGCGCTGGGCCAGCATCTTGTAGGTGCGTACCCGCGTGAAGTGGTCCACGTCGCCGGGCTTCGTCAGACCAACGACCGGGTGCAACAGCAGAATTCCATCGACTTCCTCAATGGCCCGCTTGGTCAGCTCCTCGTGGACCCGGTGCAGGGGATTTCGCGTCTGGAAAGCCACCACGTTCTGGCGACTGACCTGCGCCAATCTGGCCCGTGCCTGTTGGGGCGTCAAGCGTAGTTCCTGGAAATCATAGCGACTCGGCAGTTGGAGCACCTGCAAACGGCCAGAAATGTTGACCTTGCCCCAGCGATGCATCTCCGCAACGAGTGGGTGACGAAGGTCCAACGTGCCAAAGGCTTTCTGGGCCAGCTCGTCCCGATTCCACTCGTAGGCCTCTTCGACGGTCATCACGGCCAGTAGCTCGTTTTTGGCGTTGCGGAGCGCAATTTCTTTGTCGAGGCGAATATCGCTGGCGGGATCAACGGGAAGGGTAATCGGCATGGGGAAGATAAAGCCATTCGTCAGGCGCATGGTGTCCAGCACCGACTGGTAATCCGCCTGTCCCATGAAC
>JACCSL010000471.1 GCA_013812995.1 Ardenticatenales bacterium
CCACCACGCAGAGCCATGACTCAACCACAAATTCCAGCAGAACCAGAAACGTAATATGTTCTTTTAAGCCGTGTCATTTACGTTTTACGTTTTACGTTTTAGCCGTTAGGGCGTCAAGGTGTGTTTCGACGAGCTGCATGGTGTCGCGCACCGTCGCCCGGTCGAAGGCGAAGCGAATGCCCGCACTCTCGTAAAGTTCAGGCAGGGAGCGCGTTCCGCCCAGTGCTAGCGTGCGCCGATAGGCGGACAGGGCCGCGGCGGGGTCTGTCTGGGCATTGCGCCAGACCTGGAGCGCCCCGAGTTGTGCCAGGCCATACTCAATGTAGTAGAAGGGATAGACGAAGATGTGACGTTTCCGGTGCCAGCCGCTCTCCTTTTCTTCCTGGAGTCCCTGCCAATCCACGCCTCCCATGAACCGTTCCCAGAGCGAGCTCCACGTCGCGTCCATATCGTCTGCCGTGACGTTCGCCGGGGCCTCTGCATAGACCCAGTGCTGGAAGGCGTCCACCACCGCCATGTAGGGGAGGAAGAGCACGATCTTCTCCAGGTGCTCTACCCGAGCGCGATCCGCCTCTTCCGGGCTGTAGAAGCCGCCCTTTTCCTTCTCCATAAAGGGGTATGCAAGCAACTCCATTGCCATGGAGGCAACCTCCGCCATTTCCATCGGGGCGTGGCGCATCCAGACCAGGGGCAGGTCACAGGCATGTTGGTTGTGGAAGGCGTGGCCGCCCTCGTGGAGAAGGGTGCGCACGTTCTCCTGTTTGCCGACCGCGTTCATAAAGATGTAGGAGCGCTTGGAGACGGGCAGCGCGCGGCAGTAGCCGCCGGGGGCCTTGTTGGCGCGCGACTCCAGCTCCAGGCAACCATTGCCGCGTAGCTGTTCGAACTGGGCCCCCAGCTCCGCGTCGATGGCCTGGAAGATGCGTGTACATCCTTCTTCTAGCTCGGCCCCTGTCTGGAAGGGCGCGAGGGGAGCCATCCCTGGCTGCTCCGCCATGAGATCCCACGGCCGTAGCGCGGCGACACCCAGCGTCTGGCGCTGAGTCTCAAAGATTTTTCGGGCAAGTAGAACCACCTGGTGCTCAATGGCATCGTGAAAGGTAAAGGCATCAGAGGGGGTGTACTCGTACCGACCGCGCTCCAGCCAGGCAAACGCACGGTAATTCTCGAAGCCTGCGTTCTTGGCAATCTGGCGGCGCAGGGAAAGCATCTTGAGATACTGCTCGTCCAGTGTGGGACGCACCGCCTCCCAGGTCTCATGCACCTTGCGCCAGGCGCGCTCCCGCGTCTCGCGCTCGGGGTCGCTCAGGAGTAGCTCAGCCTGATCCAGTGTCAGCGTTTCGCCTTCCCACTCGATAGTCATCTGCCCGGTGATCTTGCGATGCTCGGTGGCGAGGACGCTGAGCTCCGTCTCAAGCGGAACGTTCTCCTCCCGGAAAAGGGCACGCTCGGTGCGGAAGTCACGCATCATCATCTGCTGGTCGGCGGGTGGCTCGTATCCCTCCAGATCGAGGAGTTTGACCTTGAGCCGCTCATTGACAATCGACAGCTTTGGCAGAATATTGCGCAGGTAGTGTAGGTGCAGTGCTTCTGCGTCCTTGTCCGCCGTGTTCTCATGGGTGCGGCTTGCCGCCTGGCCAACCGCCTCCATAATCTGTGCCTCCAGATCACTCCATCGTTGGAGCCAATTCTGCACAGTCGGCGGGGTCAGTGTCTCTTCCTCCAGTGCTTTATAATGCTCATTGATAGCATCCCAGGAGCGTGTGTCGACTGCGTCCAGACTCATAAGCAATTTCCTTTGCTACTCTTCGCCTTTGCCTGGAGTTTACCGGGCCGAGATGCTCTCGTCAACCGCTCTCGCTGTGCTCAGGGCTTCTCAGAAGTTGGACCCGACCTGTGGAGGAAGGCCCTCTCCCCGGCTTTCAGCCGCCCCTCTCCCGATTTCGGGAGAGGGGACACTGAGCGAAGCGACGTGGGGGGGAGGGCCATGCTCGCAGAACCGCGACTTTTGAGAAGCCCTGGCTGTGCTTTCCCCCTCTGGACAACCAACAAGGCCCGCGCTAAGCTTAGGGTCTAGTAGCTCGGGAGGTTACCTACATGTTTCCGAAAGAAGTCGAGGTCATTCTGGCCCGCCATCTGGCAAGTTATCTGGCGATGCCGATCTTTATCGTCGATCCTGTGGGCAATTTGGTCTATTACAACGAGTCCGCAGAGCTTATCCTGGGGCGGCGCTTTGATGAGGCAGGCGAGATGGACGCCGCTGAATGGGGCACCGTCTTCCAGCCCACCGATGAGGAAGGCGTGAAACTCTCCTCTGAGGTACTGCCCTTGATGGTGACCGTGCACGAGCGTCGCCCCGCCTATCGCAAGTTCTGGATTCAGGGGCTCGATGGTGTGCGGCGCTGTATCGCGGTGAGCGCCCTGCCCCTCCTCGGCCAATCCAATCGCTTTCTCGGCGCGATGGGCATCTTCTGGGAGGTAGACGGCACATGAGAGTCACGCTCTGGGGAACGCGTGGCTCACTGGCCTCGCCGGGTCCCGACACCGACCATTACGGCGGAAACACCGCCTGCGTCGAGGTGGTCAGCCGCGATGGCACTGTGCTCATCCTGGACGCAGGCACCGGAATTCGCCGCCTCGGCACGCAGCTTGTCCGAACGGCGCAGCGGGTGGATATCCTGCTGACCCACCTTCACATGGACCATATTCAAGGGCTGGCCTTCTTCGCGCCGCTCTACAATCCCCAGATTGAGGTGCATATCTGGGGGCCCGCCAGCATCACGCTGGGCCTGCGCGCCCGCCTGACGCGCTATCTCTCGCCGCCGCTCTTCCCGGTTGCTCTTCAGGAGATTCCGGGTGAGCCGATCCTCCACGAGGTTCCCTGTGACACGTTCACCATTGGCGATTTTCGTATCTCATCCTCTCTGGTCTGTCACCCCGGCCCAACGGTGGGCTACCGGATCGAGAACGAGCGCGCGATTTTGGCCTATCTCCCGGACCATGAGCCCGCGATGGGGGCGCGCGATTTTCCGATAGAGGACGAATGGACCTCGGGCTATGCTATCGCGGCGGACGCGGACCTGCTCATCCATGATGCCCAGTACACGAGCGAGCAGTACAAACGCTATGTGGGCTGGGGTCACTGCTCGATGACCGACGCGCTGAAATTTGCCGCGCTAACCCGTGCAAAACAGATGGTGACCTTCCACCATGACCCCAGCCATGTGGATGCGGCGCTTGATCAGATGCTCGCGACGGAGGTTGCCGCCCTGGCTCCTGACTTCATTGTGACACCTGGCATCGAGGGAACCATCTTTAACCTGGGGGGGCCTCCGTTCACTCTTTGACCAGACCCAGAACCGGCAGGGGTTGGCCCTCGAAGGGGTCCTGGGCTTGCACGGGAGTATGAGATAGCGTGCTGGCCGTCAGAAGAATCAACACCATCCAGAGTAGGTCCGCCAGCAACAGGTGAACGATCTGGAGCCAGACCGGGGCAAGCAGCGCCACATTGAGCAACCCTGCGCTCATTTGGAGCAGAATGAGTCCCACCAACACCTGTGCCAGCGAACGGGTTGGGCCGGTGGGCCGTCCCGCACTTGCCAACGCCGCCACGATTACAAGATAAAGCGCCGTTCCCACCGCGATGGCCGGATGAAAGAGGCGCAGGCGGAGAAACAGGTGCGCCGTGGGCGCGAAATCCTGCTGGAGTCCCTCAGCCAGAGAGGTCGCGGGGAAGAGCGTGTCGCCCAGCGCGGCAATTGCCCCACTGGCCCCCAGGAGCATCAGGCACAAGACCCCACCACCTAGCAATGCCCCCAACCGCCCCTGCCCTTTGAGCCGCACCGCTGGCCCGCCCGACGCCCACCACGCCGTGAGTGTCAGTGCCGCGAGCAGCAGGAACGTGTTCGACAGATGCGCAATCATCCAGTAGGCACGGGCCACGCTAGAGTTGTAGGCCACCAGTTCAAAGAGCACCAGCCCCGCCCCAATGATCGCTTCCGTGACCATGAGGAAGAGCGAGGCCATCGCCCCCCCACGCACCGGGTGGCCCTTGGGGAAGGCGCGGTAGGCCCACACCGCCATTACGAGGACCATAGGCAGCGCCAACCCGCTGCTCAGGCGGTGCGTAAACTCGATGATGGTCTCGATCTGGGGGGCCTGGGGAATCACCTCGCCATTGCAGAGCGGCCAGTGGCTGCCGCAGCCCGCCCCCGAGTGTGTGGCGCGCACGAAGGCTCCCCAGAGAATCACGAAGATTGTATAGAGCAGAACGCCCCAGCTAAAGGTGGCGTACCGGCTTAATTTTGTCATACTGTCGTCCTTTCTTTATCCTCAAAGCCCAAAGAGGTCGTTATTTTAAGCCGGAAATCAAGGTAAGTCAGAAGAAGGAAAACACCCATGTCTCATCCCAGCACGCAGCTTCTTGCTACCCTCCTGCTCTTGCTCCTTCTACTCTCAGTGCCCACCGCCGAGGCTCACGCCAACGCCGCCCCGCCGGATTTCCTGCGCTTTCGCCTGGAATATGAGATTCCCTTGCCGGGTGACATCATCGGGGCGCAGTTCCAGGGCTGTGCCGATGAGAGATGCAGCGAGATCACCTATGCGCTGACATACGGGCGCTGTGGGGCTGAGGGGTGCATCGAGGCCGGAAGCAGCGTGCCCATGATCGTGGATCGGCTGGACTGCTCGCTCTCGGCCTGCACCGCCAATTTCCGGGACGAGATGTATCAGTTGCGGGGTCAATACGAGCGACTGGTGATTCACTTTTCGGATCGTGTGCGGGTGAGTCAACCGTTCGATGGCACCTGGGCGGAGCGGCGGCTGGTCGTGGTGCGCGAGGAGGCGCTGGAGATGAGCAACGAGCCGGGTGTGATGGTCGTGGGAAGCCTCCTCCTTTTCCTCCCGGCGGCATTTCTCACCCTGCTGGTGGAACTACTGGTCGGCTATCTCTACCTGCGCCGCTTCCCCGAAATCCCGAAGAAGATGCTGCTGTGGCTGCTACCCCTCCATCTGGTGACGTTACCGATGATCTGGTTTTTCTTCCCCTCGCTGCGCCTGTTGCCCAACCCCTCAGCCACCCTCCTGGCCCCTGCTGCGTTCTCGCTGACCCTGATTGTCGGTGCGGCGCTGCTCTCCCTCTCCGGCGGGTACATCGGCGAGCGTAGCTTTATGCTGCTCTTTGGGCTGGGGCTTCTCAGCGCACCCTTCATTGCCTGGGGCTATGCCACCCTGGCCGCGCCCAGCGAGATTCACGGCGTGCCCGCTGCCCTCACCACGCCCCTTTCCGAGCTTTTCGCGGTGCTCTTCGAGGCATGGTTTCTCCGGGTCGTGAACCGCGAGTTTCTCTCGCGCAACCATGCCCTGCGGCTGAGCCTCCTTGCCAACGCGGCTAGCTACGCGCTGGGCTTGCTGTTAAACTACGGCTGGCTGAATAGCTAATTTTGGGAGGGGGATGATGGAAGAATTGTGGGATGTGCGCCCGTAGTTATGTCTAACCTCACCACATTTCTGAAGGTTCTCGTGGTTGTACTCCTCGCGGGGGTGGCCCTGCTGCCTCCCGTTTCTGTCGCACCTCCCGTGGCAGAGGGGCAGCGTTTTGGGCCAGCCTCTCTGGACGTACAGGATGGCTGGGTGCGACTCACCGTTGAGGGCAACCCCTACGAGATGGGCCTTCAGCAGGGTGTCCTCCTGCGCCCCGAGTTGCGCGACCTGATTGCGGGTAGCCTCTATCCCTCGCTGCTCGCGTCGAACATCTCCGTGCAGGACGCGCGCCGCTACGCCCGCCTGGTCTGGCCGCGCCTGCCGCTGCCACTCCGCGAAGAAATGCAGGGCATCGCGGAGGGGGCGGCGCTCTCTCTGGAAGATGTCCTGCTCTGGAACCTCCGCGCTGACCTCCTCGCCCTTGGCCCTGACCTGCCCGACGTTCTGAGGGACTTTGCGCTGCTGCGCGAGCCCCAGCAGCCCCTCACCGTAGAGAGACAGAGCGCGCTCGTGCGTGCGCTGCCCGAGGAGCGGCAGCCCTGGCCCAGCCCGTTGTCGCCGCTCTGGTCGGGCTCGTCCCCATCCCTGACGCAAACGGGGACCCTGGCGCTGGCGCTCTGGGGCGAGGCCACCCACGAGGGGCAGCCCTGGCTGGGGGCCGTGCTCGCGGCCCCGCCTGGGGGCGAGCGCTTTATGCTCGTCCTGCGCCGCCCAACGGAGGGCTCCGCGATCATGGGGCTGGCGCTGCCCGGCCAGGTTGGGCTCCAGGCGGGGCAAAATGCGGCGGGCTTGACGCTGCTGCTGACTCCTTTTCAATCCATCGACCGCGCCTTCGATGGGCTTCCTGCCGCGCTGCTCGTCCGTCAGACACTCGGGCAGGCGCAGGGGCGCGAGGAGGCCGTGACCTTTCTCCTGAACGCCCCTCGCTCGGGCGGAAGCAGCCTCCTCGTCGCCGACGCGGCGGGGGACGAGGTGACCCGCCTGGACCTCTCTGCCCGCCAGTTTCACCCGGTTCCTGCGGAGGGTGATACGCTGCTGGCCCTGGGCGCTCCTCTGGAGGGGCCGCTGTCGGCCAGCACGCAGCCCTTGCGTCTGCCCGAGGGGCCCCAGCGTGGTCGCCTCGCGACCTGGCTGCGCGCCAATCAGGGCGTTGCCAGCCGCGCGGGTCTCCAGGCCCTTCTCAGCGAGCCCCTGGTGGTGGGAGAACGCGGGGCCGTTACCCTGCTGCTCTCGCCAACTGACACGACCTTCTGGCTCGCCCAGGCCGCAGAGGGCCACCCTGCCCCCGCCAGCGGGTGGATCGAGTTGGACTTGGGAGAATGGCTACAAAACGATTGATGGGCATGACAATCAAACTTGAGAGCAAGAATGTAAAACATACAATATACAGTAGCTACCAGATTTGTTGCCGTTTACGTTTTACGTTTCTGCTTCTGATGGAATTTGTGGTGAGTCCAAAGGCACTGAGCAATGGCCCTCTCCCCCGGCCTGCGGCCGCCCCCTCTCCTGACGTCGGGAGA
>JACCSL010000516.1 GCA_013812995.1 Ardenticatenales bacterium
ACGCAGGCCCGCCTCACGGCGATTCTGGACGCCACCCCGGACTTTGTGGGCATTGCGGCTGTGGGTGGGAAACCGCTCTACATGAACCGCGCCGGAGCGGAGATGGTGGGCTACACAGTGGAAGAAGTCCTCACTCATGCATCTCTTGGGGACTTCCACCCCGTCTGGGCAGAAAATTTGATCGGCACCCAAGGTATTCCCATCGCCATCCGCGAGGGCACGTGGAGCGGCGAGAGTGCCCTGCTCACCAGGGATGGTCGAGAGATTCCCGTCTCCCAGGTCATCATCTCCCACAAAACGAGCGATGGCGAGGTATCCTATATATCAACGATTGCGCGTGACATCACCGAGCAGAAGAAAACAGCGGAGGAGTTACAGCAATTTGCTGAACAACTCCGCACGGCGGCGGAATCCGCCGCGCAGATCAATGCCATCCTGGACCCGGACGAGCTCCTCCAGCACACCACAACGCTCCTGCAAGAGCGCTTCGATCTCTACCATGTGCATATCTACCTCCTGGACGAGATGCAGCGAGTCCTTGTCATGCGCGCAGGCTCGGGAGAGGTCGGGCGGCAGCTACGGCAGCAGGGGCACACCATCCCCATCGATCAGGAGCATAGCCTTGTGGCGCGTGCGGCCCGAAGCCAGGATGTGATTCTCGTGAATGATGTCACGGCGGAGGCCGACTTCCTGCCCAATCCGCTTCTGCCCAACACCCGCTCCGAGGTCGCGGTGCCGCTCGTGGCGGCGGGTCGTGTGCTGGGTGTCCTGGATGTGCAGGATGACCAGGCGAACCGTTTCACTCCCTCGGACCTGGATGTGTTCCGCACGCTCGCGAGCCAGGTGGCGACCGCGCTGGAAAACGCACGCCTCTTCGAGCAGGTCGAACAGAACCTCATCGAGGCCAAGATCCGCTTCGAGGTGAGTCAGGCGCTGGCGGGAACCCAATCGGAGGAGGATGCGCTCGACACCATCCTGGAGCGTGCTGGCTTCTACCCGAAAGCGCAGGTATCGCTCTTTCTCTTCGACCCCACGTCAGAGGAGCAAGCCTTTGTCGTCCATGACACACGCTCCTTCCGCAGCAATCTCACCCCGCTCCCGAAGGGGGTCCGCTTCCCCGTCAGTGAGTTCCCTGTGATCGGGCAGTTGGTTTCGCCCGATGATATTCTCGTCTCTGATAATGTCCACAATGATGGGCGTTTTGACGAGAAGATGCGCAATGTGCTCCGGCAGAGCGGGGCCATCAGCGGCGCGATTATCCCGCTGACCATAGGCGATGAATGGATCGGCATCATCTCGGCGACCTCGCGCGAGGAGGGCTACTTTGACGAGCAGAAGCTCTTCCTCTATCGCCTGCTGACCACGCAGGGCGCGGTGGCGGTACGCGCGGCGCGGCTGCGGGAGGCCCGTGAGCAGGCGCGGGCGGAAGCGGAGCAGGAACGCACCCTGCTCGACGGCATTCTGACGAACCTGCCTGTGGGTGTTTTTGTGACCAACCGCGCGGGTGTGCCCATCCGGGTGAACGAGAAAGCATCTGAGCTGCTGGGACGCGGGATTCGTGGGGAGGCAGGCAACTACACGGAGATTTATGATGTGATCCACCGCGAGAGCGGCGAGATCTACCCCGAGCAGAAGCTCCCGCTCGTGCAAACTTTGATGGATGGGCAGCAACACAGCGCCGATGATCTGGCCGTGCGCAAGCCGGATGGGACGATGGTGAACCTCCTGGTCAACTCCGGCCCCGTGCTTGACCCTGCCGGTGAGATGCTGGGGGCCATCGTCGCCTTCAGTGACATCACCGAGCGGGTGCGCGCCGAGGAGTCACTGACACGCTTTACGAACCAACTGCGTACCGCTGCCGAGCTGGCAAGTCAGGTCAACGCGATTCTCGATCCCAATGAGCTGCTCCAGCAGACCGTGGACCTCCTGAAAGAGCGCTTTGGGCTCTACCATGTCCATGTTTACCTATTGGATGAGGTCAGCGGTCAACTCCTCATCCGGGCAGGGTCCGGCGAGGTCGGGCGGCAGCTGCGCGAGCGGGGACACTCCCTATCCATCGACCGGGAGCAAAGTCTGGTGGCGCGCGCGGCACGCACCCGCGAGGTGGTCCTCGTGGATGATGTCGCGGCAGAAGCTGGCTTCTTGCCCAACCCGCTCCTGCCTGATACACGCACGGAGGCGGCCGTGCCACTTCTGGCGGGGGGCAAGGTGCTGGGGGTCTTCGACGTGCAGGACGATGAACCAAACCGCTTCAGTTCTTCAGACCTGGATGTGTTCCGTACCCTGGCCGGCCAGGTTGCCACCGCGCTGGAAAATGCACGCCTCTTCGAGGAGGTGCAAAAGAGCCTTGAGGAGACCGCGATTCGCTTCCAGGTCAGTCAGGCGCTGGCCGGAACGCAGACGGAAGACGATGTGCTGGACGCGATGATCCAGCAGGCTGGCTTCTACCCCGAGGCCCAGGTGATGATCTCGCCCATCGATCCCGAGGCAGAGGAACAAACCTTCGTCGTCAAGCGGGTGGATTCCTTCAGCAGCGGGCTGATGCCCATCCCAATGGATGTGCGGATTACGATTCGCGAAATGCCCCTGCTTCAGCATCTCTCGGCAGATCAGATCTTTGTTGCGTCGGACATCGAGACGGATGAGCGCTACGATGAGGCTAGTCAAGCCATGTCCAAGGCAGTGGGCAACCGAAGTGCTATGGTTGTACCAATGGTGGTAGGCGGAGAGTGGCTCGGAAACCTGGTCGCGACTTCGCCTGAAGTGGGGTACTTCGACGACTATCGCAAGCAGTTCCTCTATCGCTCGCTCGCGGAGCAGGGAGCGGTGGCGCTCCGCACGTCGCGTCTCTTTGATGAGACGCAGCGCACAGCGGCGCGTCTGCGCGAGTTGGACCGCCTGAAGAGCGAGTTCCTGGCAAACATGAGTCATGAGCTGCGCACGCCGCTCAACTCCATCATCGGATATGCCGAAATCCTGCTGATGGGGATCAATGGCGAACTGAGCGACGATGTGCAGGAAGATGTACAGGCCATCCGGAGCAGCGGCCAGCACCTCCTGCGCCTCATCAATGATATCCTGGACCTCGCTAAAATCGAGGCCGGGCGGATGACATTGGAGTGGGAAAATGTTTCCCTCTCCTCCGTTCTGGACGAGGTGCGCAGCAACAATATCAGCCTCATCCACAACAAGCCGATCGAGTTGGTCGTCGAGATCGAGGAAGATCTGCCCCAGATTCGGGGGGACAGCCTGCGACTGAATCAAATCCTCACCAATCTTCTCTCCAATGCCATCAAATTCACCAATAACGGCCGGGTCTGGCTGCGCGCCTACCAGGAAAATGGCAACATCGCGCTGGAGGTAGCGGATACCGGTATTGGCATGAGTGAGCGGGACCTGGTAACAATCTTCGAGGAGTTCCGGCAGGTGGATGGCTCCAGCACCCGGCGGGTTGAGGGAACAGGTCTGGGGCTTGCCATTACACGACACCTTGTTCAGATGCATGGTGGGAGCATCGCGGTGGAAAGCGAGTTGGGCAAGGGGAGCACCTTCACCGTAACGTTGCCAGCTCCGCAGGAAACCGAAAATCAAGGTGGGTGATTGATGCGCCGTTCCGCGCTTCCCCCATTCCGTCACTGGTTCTCGCGCCAGGAAAGCCTGATTATCATCGGGTCGGCCGTGATCTACATCGTGCTGTTCCTGGGCGGCTATCGCCAGTTCGGGGCGAGCCTGGCGGCGCTGGCGCTCCTGCCTGGTAGCGTGATGGCCTGGTATCTAGGCCGCCATCTCAAGGTAGGCGTCGTCGCGGTGGTCGTCATGGCCGAGATGGCCTTGATCAACCTGTTTCTATTTACGGCGACGGGGTATAGGGACCCGATAGGGGGTGTTATTGGCTCTCAGGGCATCTCCGGGACCCTCGCGGTGGGCATCTTTGGTGCAGTGATTGCCTGGCTGGGCCAGGTGCTTGAGCAGCGAACCCGCTTGGCCACGCAGCTGCGCACCGCCACCGAGTTGAGCCAGCAGCTCAATCATATCCATGAGATCAACCCCCTGCTGGAGCAGGTTGCCACGCTCCTCCAGAGCCGCTTCTCGCTCTACTACGTTCAGATCTTTCTACTAGGAGCGCAGCCGCAGGATCTGGTGATGCGGGCAGGCTCGGGCGAGGCGGGTCGCAAGCTCCGGGAGAGCCGCTACACGATCTCCGCCGGGCAGGGGCCGAGCATCGTTATGAAAGCCGCAGACTCCCGCAAAAGCATTCTGTCCAATGATACGCGAACAGATACCTCCTTTCTTCCCCATGCCATGCTGCCCAAGACGCGCTCGGAGCTTGCTCTGCCCCTGATTTCCCATGACAAGCTCCTTGGGGTTCTTGATCTCCAGGATGATCAAGTGAACGGCTTCCGGCCCGAAGACATCGACATCTTCAATGTTCTGGCCGGGCAGATCGCGACAGCCCTGGAAAATGCGCAGCTCATTGAGGCGCTAGAGCATACCGCTGCCCAACTCCGCGAGGCCAATAACCAGAAGAGTCGCTTCCTCGCCAATATGAGCCACGAGCTGCGTACGCCGCTCAACTCTATCATCGGCTATACCGAGATTTTGCTGATGGGAATCAGCGGCGAGCTGCCCGAGGCGGTGATGGAGGACATCGGCGCGATTCAGGCGGGCGGCCAGCACCTTCTGCGGCTCATCAATGACATCCTGGACCTCGCCAAGATTGAGGCCGGGCGGATGACGCTGGAAAAGGAAACTGTCGAGGTTGCCGCGCTTGTTGAGGAGGTCAAAACGAGTTCGATGAGTCTACTTCGGAACAAGAACGTGTCGATGAGCACCGAGGTAGAGGAGGGACTTCCCACCCTCTGGGTAGATCACGTCCGATTGAGTCAGGTGCTGACCAACCTGCTCTCGAACGCTATCAAGTTTACCAATGAGGGCAAGGTTCGCGTTCGAGCCTACCAGGCCAACGGCTCCGTCGCCATTGAGGTCGCGGACTCCGGTATCGGGATGACCCCGGAAGGAATGGCCTCTCTCTTCCAGGAATTCCAGCAGGTAGATGACTCCAACACCCGGCGGGCCACGGGTACGGGTCTGGGGCTCGCGATCACGCGCCACCTCGTGCAGATGCACGGGGGGGAGATCGTTGTGGCAAGCGAGCTGGGCAAAGGCAGCACGTTCACGGTAAAATTGCCAGTTGAAAGGACACAGACCGCGCCGGAGGCAAAAGCAGAAGCCCCCGTTGGCTCCTGATGGCGCTTGCTAGGTAGGTAATTGCTATGGATACATTATTCAATTCAGTTCGCTGTCTGGAGTGCGGTCATGAGATGGAGGCGGATCTCTATGGCAGCCGCTGTAGTGAGTGTGGCAGTGGCTGGCTTGATGCACGCTATCGCTATGAGGCACTGCCCGCGAATTGGCCTGCCCTACTAGCGAGCCGCCCCACAAACCTGTGGCGCTACCGTGAGCTTCTCCCCTTCCCGGACGGGATTCGACCCGTCTCGCTGGGGGAGGGCTGGACCCCGCTGACGCCCGCCGAGGGGCTGGAACGAGAGTTTGAGCATCAAGGGCTCTGGATCAAGGATGAGCGGCAACAGCCCACGAGTTCCTTCAAAGATCGCCAAGCCGCGCTGACGGTGAGCGCCCTCAAGGCGCGTGGAATCGATGAGATGGTGCTTGCCTCGACGGGCAACGCGGCCGCCGCCTATGCGGCCTTCTGCGCGCGGGCCGGGATCAAGCTGTGGGTCTTCCTCACCAGCAGCGTCCCCGCTGAGAAGATGCGCGAGCTCGCCCTCTACGGGGCCGAGGTGGTCAAGATCACGGGCACCTACGACCAGGCAAAGGGCATCGCCGCCAACTTCGCGGCCC
The DNA here is from genome assembly GCA_013812995.1 of Ardenticatenales bacterium. Classification (GTDB taxonomy): domain Bacteria; phylum Chloroflexota; class Anaerolineae; order Ardenticatenales; family Ardenticatenaceae; genus JACCSL01. The sequence goes on from JACCSL010000516.1 coordinate 5,863, forward strand.
GGCGCGGCATTCACTTTGACCTGGGGGCCAAGGCACTCCCGGGCAAAGAGAGTATGAAGACGATAGCCTTCGAGATCGTGGAGCAGATGGGCTGGCGCGCCCCGGACTGGTACATCCAGGCAGTCTCGGGCGGCATTGGGCCGCTGGGGGTGCTCAAGGGTTTCACAGAGCTGTACCAGGTAGGGCTGATCGACCGTATCCCGAAGCTGGGCATCGTGCAGGTGCAGGGGTGCGCCCCGATGGTTCAGGCGTGGCAGCAGGGGTTGTCCCAGGCGGAGCCGGTTCAGCCCGACACCCTCATCACGGTGCTCGCTACGGGTGATCCCGGCTTTTCCTACACCATCCTCAAGGCGGCCAACGACGAGCATGGGGGTGCGATGGTTGCCGTCAGCGATGGGGAGGCATTCCGGGCCATGCGACGCCTCGCCCGAACCGAGGGTCTCTCCGTAGAACCAGCGGCCAGTGTGGCCTTCGCAGGGCTGGAGAAGCTTTTCGAGGGACGATTTATCACCTCCGGGGAGCAGGTTGTTATTAACTGTTCGGGTCACACCTTCAGCGCGGAGAAGCACACGCTGGAGGATCGCTATGTGTTGAACCTGGAGATGGAAACACAGGCAGCGTCCACCTCGGAGGTCGCTACGGTATCACGCCCCTATCAGGAAGGGCTGACCGAGGCGCTCAAGCAGTTGGACGAGCAGGTTACCAGTATCGTTGTCATCGACGATAACCCGCATGACAGCCGCCTGATCCGTCGCCTGCTCCAGAGCTACAAAAATTACCGCGTTTTTGAGGCGCACAATGGCCCCGACGGCATCGATCTGGTTCGCCAGCGCCAACCGGACCTCGTGGTGCTGGACCTGACGCTTCCGGACATGGATGGCTTCTCCATCCTCTCGGCGCTGAAGGCCGATGAGCGTACCCGTGAGATTCCGGTGATTATCATCTCGGCCAAGACGCTGACGGATGAGGAGCGTACCCATCTGCGCCGCCTCACCGAATCGATCTGGCAGAAGGGCAACTTCAGCATTCAGGAACTCATTCACCATGTGGTGGATGTCATGGGGGGGGAAGTCGAGCAGCCAGACGCACCGCTGACCACCACCCCGCGCGAGATTGTGGACAAGATGACCGAGGCGTTCGCCTGGGCCTCCAAGGAAACCGCCTCGAAGGAGCAGCCGCGCATCCTCGTCGTCGATGACAATCGCCTGGATGCACGGCTGCTGCGCCGTCTGTTCGAGGCCCGGCAGCGCTTCAAGGTGGCCGAGGCACACTCCACGGCAGAGGCCCTGGCGGCCCTGGCGGAAACCACCCCCGATCTGATTATCCTGGATCTGGTGCTGCCGGATGGCAGTGGGGAAGAGCTGCTCAAATCGCTGCGCAACCGCGCCGAAACGCGCGACGTACCCGTAATCGTCGTCTCGGCCAAACTGATGGACTCGGCCCTGCGCGCGGAGCTCGCCGAACAAACCGATTCGGTCTGGGACAAGGGAACGATGGATCGCAGCAGTCTTCTTGCTCATGTCGAAACAATGCTCTCGGAGTAACTTGATGGATGCCAAAACCGTTCTCTACATTGAAGACAATTTCCACAACCGCCGCCTGGTTCGCAAGATTCTGGAATCGCGCGGCTACACCGTCATTGAGGCAGAAGATGGGTTGACGGGGCTGGACATGGTGCGGGAACTTCGCCCCCCCCTGGTGCTGATGGACATCGGTCTGCCAGGGATGGATGGCCTGGAGGTGACCGGGCGCATCAAGGGAGATGCCGAACTGCGTCACATCCCGGTGATTGCGCTGACCGCCTCCGCCATGCGCGGCGACCGGGAGCGCTTCCTGGAGGCGGGCTGCGATGACTACCTGTCCAAACCTATCCAGCCGATGGAACTGCTCAATCTCATTGCCACTTACCTGCCATAAGCGGCCTCTTGTGAGGGAACTAGAACCTTCCTCCTTTTGGGGGAAGGTTTTTGTGTGGCACTCCTCGCGCTGCCACCATTCCCTTCTACCCAGGAATCACTCGTGATTATTCGACCCTATGTAGAGGCAGATGATCCTGCCCTCATGGTGCTTGAGCGTCAATGCCCGCGTGGCGACCCTGATCCTTTCGTTCACTACCGGCGACGGTTCGTGGATCGCGCTGCGCTCTTCACTGAGTACTATCTGCTACTCATTGAATCGCAGGGAACCATTGTGGCTGTCGCTGCGGCGAGCATCAAAAACAGCACCATCAAGGGGCAGTCGATGCGCATCGGCTATATCTTCGATGTGCGTGTCTCCCCCGCCATGCGTCGGCAGGGGCTGGCAGCCACCCTCGTGGAGGGGCTGGAGGCCGACTTGCAGAGTATGGGGTGCGAGGGCGTCTATGCCCATGTCGTTGCCACCAACGTCGCCTCGCTCCGCCTCTTCACCAATCTGGGCTACACGCGCCAGCGCCAGCTACGCTTTCTGACCTATCAGCCCATGCCTCTGTTTACGTCCGACCCGGTACCAGTGCTCCGCCACCGCGCCCCCCCCTATGATGAGATTGCCTATCACCATCGAGAGCACGATCTCTTTGTAGAAGATGTGGCTCCCTCTCTGGTTCCCTTTGACTTCGAGTGCTGGGAAAGTCAGGAAGGCAGCGCCTCGATCAGCCTCTTCGATCAGAGCCAGGTGTTCCAGCAGGTGCCCATTGACGCACCGTGGCCCACGCCCGAGGAGATTGCGCGGCGTGGTCGCCACTGGCGGCTCTTTCATCCCTTCGGCAACGCAGCAGACCTCCAGCCCCTCTTCGATACGATTCGGGACCAGGCGGTGAGCGAGAATATCAACAAGCTGACCATGCTGGTCGATGTCGAGGACCCGCTCCCCTCCTTCATCTATGCCGAGACGACGGACCAGCGCGAGTATGTCGCGCTGACCCGCCCCTTCGATCCCAAATGGGATGGCACCTTTGGGCCAAAGTTCTACTGCGACACCCGCGAACTTTAGGGGGGCTCCTCCCCCACCGCGACCGGACGCTCCGGGCTCGCGCTCCAGCCGCTCCACGAGGGAACAAAGAGGCGCGCCCCGGACAGGCCGCTAACCTCCAGCGCCAGCAGGTTGTGGCAGGCCGTTACCCCCGAGCCGCAGTACACGACGACCTCCTCTGCTGCGTGCGTGCCGAGTGCGCTCTGCCATGTCTCAGCCAGCTCCTCCGCCGGGCGCAGCGTGCCTGCGGGCGCAAGGTTCTGTGCGAAGGGACGGTTGCGCGCCCCTGGAATGTGCCCGGCCACGCGATCAATGGGCTCGATTTCTCCCCGGTAGCGCGCCGCCTCTCGGGAATCGATCAGCAAGGTGGCAGGGGACCGCTCCAGAAGCTCGTCCATCGAGGCCAGCATCTCGGGGTGCGGCTCACCCTGGAAGTGAGCGGGAGGTCGTGTCTCTGCGCCGCTGGCAGTGGAGTAGCCCTGCGCCCGCCAGGTGGGCAAGCCGCCGTCCAGCACAGCGATGGCCTCGTGGCCCAGGTAGCGAAGCATCCACCAGAGGCGCGCGGCAATGGAACCTCCCTGGTCGTCGTAGCAGACCACCTGCACGCCCTCGGCGATTCCCCACGCGCCAAGAGTAGCGCGGAAGGTGTCCAGCGCCGGGAGGGGGTGGCGGCCCTCGTCGGGGGTGGCCAGGGCAGAGAGGTCCTTGTTCAGGTCCGCATAGATGGCTCCGGGAATATGCGCTTCCAGATAGCGCGCGCGGCCAGCCGCCGGGTCATCCAGCTTGAAACGACAATCCACGACAGCCCACGCAGGATCTCCCAAATGTTCCCGCAGGGCCTCGGCGCTAATCAGGGTGCTATAATACTCGGCCATGACTCTCCTTGTCTGATTGTGTGAATAGGAACGCCATTGTAGAGGGAGCAGGATAACCCGCCAATCGCTCCTGGCTCTGTCATGCAATTGCTGTGATGTCTGTCACAAGGGTTAAGCTTAGCCTGGAATAAAGGAGAAAACCAGAGCAATACGTTTTGTTTAGAGACAGCACAGAGTACAATTACGATTCGTTGTCGCAAACGAACACTCAATATAGTTCAAGAGAAAGAGAAGGAAACTGTATGCGTAAGTTGCAACTTGTTGCCCTGCTGGCTGTTATGGTCCTGCTGCTAGCTGCCTGTGGCGGTGGAAATACCACGTCCAGCGGGAGCGGAAACACCGAGGGTACCACGGGTGGGGCCGAGAGCGCCGTGCCTGCACCGAAGTCCGTCACGGTCGAGGGAACCAATGACCTTAAATACCTACCCGCCGAGTTGACCGCTGAGGCTGGCCAGTCCCTGGATATTACGCTTCAGAACTCCAGCGCCCTTGAGCACAACAT
>JACCSL010000522.1 GCA_013812995.1 Ardenticatenales bacterium
GGCGTGGGGGAAACCTCAGCTATCGGGACAAGGACAAAATTGTTATCACGGCGAGCGGTGCGCCCCTGGGTAAACTGCTGCCCACCGACCTGGTGACACTGTCGCTCCAGGGTGATCCCCTGGCCGCCGATGGGCCGCGCCGCTCCTCTGAGTGGGCGCTGCATGTGGCCGCGTATCACACGCGAAAAGAGGCCCATGTCGTCCTCCATGCCCATCCTCCCAAGGCCATTGCGCTGGGCCTGCTGCATCGCTCCCTCCCCGCGCTGACGCCGGACCAGTACCTACACCTTGGCCCCCAGGTGCCGCTCCTTCCCTACCTCACACCGACAACGCCCCACCTCGCGCGCGCCGTGGCGGAGACCCTGCAAGGCGCGCCCGCTGTGCTCCTCCAGAACCACGGCGTTCTCGTCACTGCTCCCACCCCCGATGAGGCACATCTGCGACTTCTCTTGTTGGAAGAAGCCTGTGCTATCTTTTTGGACGCGCTCGCGGTTGGTGCCCCGCACACGCTCAGCCAGAAGGAAATGGAGGCGCTGGATGAGGTGACGGGCGGACGGTACAAGTTTTAACGGAAAGTCACCAAGTAGGCCCCTAAAGGGGGAAAGTAACGGCAAAAGGCCAAAAGAACGACAAGGATAAAGAGATGAAAGCGATAGACGCACAAGCATCGGGGCCGCTGGCGCAGGTCAAGGTGTTCCTCGATATGATCAAATTCGAGCACACGATCTTCGCGCTGCCCTTCGCCTATATCGGCATGGTGCTGGCGGTGCGGGGCTGGCCCTCGTGGGCGGATTTTTTCTGGATCACCGTCGCGATGGCCTCGGCGCGGACGCTGGCTATGGCGGTGAATCGCGTGGCAGATGCCGCGATTGATGCGCGGAACCCGCGCACTGCCGGGCGGCCCATCCCGTCCGGCAAGATGAAGGCGAGCACCGTCTGGGCGCTGGCCTTTCTCTCGCTGGCGATCTTCATCCTGGCCGCGCTGAACCTGAACCCCTACGTCTGGCCTCTTGCTCCGCTGGCGCTCTTCGCGCTCACCTTCTACAGCTACACCAAGCGCTTCACCTGGCTGTGTCACTGGTGGCTGGGGGCCACGGACGGCGCAGCCGCCGCCGGGGGCTGGGCCGCGATTCGGGGCAACCTGGACCCGATTGCCTGGCTGCTGTGGGGCGCGGTCACGACCTGGATTGCCGGCTTCGACCTGATCTATGCCTGCCAGGATGTCGCCTTTGACCGGGCGGAGGGGTTGCACTCCTTCCCCAGCCGCTTTGGGATTGCGGCGGCGCTCAATACGGCCCGCGTCATGCATCTGCTGACGGCGCTGCTCCTGGCAGCGGTGGGCGTTGTGGCGGCGCTGGGCTGGCCCTATTGGCTGGGCTGGCTGATTGCTATTACCCTGCTGGTCTACGAGAATTCGTTGGTCAAACCCGACGATCTCTCGAAGGTGGACCTGGCCTTTTTTACGGTCAATGGGTATATTGCCGTGATTGTCTTCATCGGCACACTACTGGGGGTGTATTTTGGCTAAGCCATTACTGATCTTTGACGGCCACTGAGGCTTCTGAACGGACACGATGCGTCTCGTGAAGACGCTTGATATTACCAACCGACTAGACATTGCTCCCTTCCAGGACACCGAGGCCCTGGCACGGGCGGGGCTGACGGCTGACGAGGGCGGAAGCGCCGCCTGGCTCCTTTTGCCGCATGGCGCACGCTACCGAGGCGCGGCGGCGATGTGGGCCGCCCTCGCGGTGGTTTTGCCCATTCTGGGCGATGTGCTCCTGGCAATCTACCACCTGCCCGGCATCCGCGCGCTCCAGGATGCCGCCTATCGCTGGGTGGCCACCAACCGGAGACGTTTTCCCAGTGGCCCTCCCTATTTGGAGGAGTAAAAAAGCGTAAAACGTAATGCGTAACAGTAGGCATTACGTTTTACGTTTCTGGTTCTGATAGAATTTGTAGTTGAGGGGTGGCTCTGCGTGGTGGCCCTCTCCCCGGCCTTCGGCCGCCCCTCTCCCGATATCGGGAGAGGGGACACGGAGCGAAGCGACGTGGGGGAGAGGGCTCGCATGGCACGCGGCCCCTCTTCCATACCACAAATTCCGTCAGAAGCAGTTACGTTTTACGTTTTACGTTTTACGTTTTGGAATAGGAGCCTTTTTGATGCCGGAGCGTGCAGAACTCGAAAACGCGATGCGCCACCTGGAAACGCTGCGCCCCACCCTGGGCAATGCGGCGGTGGACGCAGCGCTCATGGGCGTGCGGCAACGGTTGGCCGTGCTCCATGCGGCGGGGCCAGACAGCGAGAAACGCAAGCAGGTCACGGTGCTCTTCGCGGATCTGGTCAGCTTCACCTCCATGTCCGAGAGAATGGACCCCGAGGAGATGCGCAATATTGTTGATCGCTACTTCCAGCATGTGACAGAGCCCATTGTCCGCCTGGGAGGACACGTCGAGAAATACATCGGGGATGCGATCATGGCTGTGTTCGGAGTTCCAACGGCCACGGAGAACGAACCCGAGCACGCCATCTCGGCCGCGCTGGCGATGCAGCAGGCGCTGAACGCCTTCAATGATGAACTAGAGCAGGAGCGGGGCATTCGCCTGGGAATGCGAGTGGGAATCAACACAGGTCTGGTCGTGCTCGGCTATCTCGGCGGGCGTACGGAGCGGGATATCACGGTGGTGGGCGATGCCGTCAACGTGGCGAGCCGCCTGCAAGAGGCCGCGCCCGTGGGTGGGGTCCTGATCTCGCACGAGACGTACCGCCATGTGCGCGGAATCTTCACCGTTCATTCCAGGGGTGCTCTCCAGGTCAAGGGCAAGGCGGATCCCATCCAGGTCTATGTCGTTACAGCGACCAAGCCGCGCGCTTTCCGGCTCCCCACGCGCGGCGTCGAGGGCATCGAGACGCGCATGGTGGGGCGCGAGGTGGAACTCCAGCAGCTCCAGCAGACCCTCCATACCGCCATCGAGGGGCGCACAGCCCATCTGGTCACGGTCATCGGCGAGGCGGGGGTGGGCAAATCGCGCCTGCTCTACGAGTTCACCAACTGGCTGGAGTTGCTGCCCGTTCAGGTGCGCTTCTTCAAGGGCCGTGCCAGCCAGGAGATGATGCAGCTTCCCTACGCCCTGCTTCGCAACCTCTTTGCCTTTCGCTTCGAGATTCAGGACAGCGACTCGGGGGCGGTGGCGCGCGAGAAGCTAGTACAGGGGATTGTCTCGTTTGGAGGCGAGGAAGAGGCAGCGCACTTCATCGGGCACCTGATCGGCTTCGATTTCTCGGTCAGCCCCCACCTGCAAGGGCTTCTGGGCGCACCGCAGCAGCTCTACCAGCGCGCCGTGGAGCACATCATTGCCCTGTTTCGCAGAGTGGCGCAGGCGCGTACCGCTGTGATCTTCCTGGAGGATATTCATTGGGCAGATGAAACCTCCCTCTCCCTCTTTACCCAGCTCCTCCATGCCTGCGCCGACCTTCCCTTACTGCTCGTTTCCCTCACCCGCCGCTCCCTCTTCGAGCGGCGGCCCGCGTGGGGTGTGGCCGAGGAGACGGCATCTTCCATGCCGCGTGTGACACGGATGGAACTCCAACTTCTCTCCCAGAAGCAGAGCCAGCAACTGGTGGGAGAGATTCTACAACGGGTGGATGACGTACCCGCCGACCTGGAACAACTCATCATCAAGACAGCCGAGGGCAACCCCTTCTATGTGGAGGAGTTGATCAAGATGCTGATCGAGGATGAGGTGATCGTCAAAGGGGAAGAGCGGTGGCGTGTCGACCTCGGCCATCTTAGCCAGATCCATGTGCCCCCAACGCTCGTGGGTGTGCTCCAGGCCCGCCTGGATCGACTCCCCCTGGCGGAGCGCACCACTCTCCAACGGGCCTCGGTGGTGGGTCGAACCTTCTGGGATCAGATCGTCCAGCAGTTGACCTCCGAGAGCAGCGAGGCCACGAACAATGTGGACGACCTGCTGGGCTCGTTACGGGGCCGTGAGCTTATCTATGGGCGCGAGGCGTCGGCCTTTATGGGCACGCAGGAGTATATCTTCAAACATGCCCTGCTGCGCGATGTCACGTATGAGAGCGTGCTCAAGCGGCTGCGGCGGGGCTATCATGCGCGCGTGGCGCGCTGGCTGGTGGAGCGGAGCGGGGAGCGCATCAACGAGTATGTGGGGCTGATCGCCGATCACTATGAGCGCGCGGGCTCCAGCGAACTCGCTGCCGCCTACCTGTGCCAGGCCGGGGAGCAGGCGCTTCAGATCAGCGCCCTGCGCGAGGCACGGACCTTCTTCGAGCGGGCACTGCTGCTGGTCTGCAATGAGCCCCGCCCGACATCACGGCTGGCCCATTGGCAGCGACTGCTCACTCGCCATCTCGGCCATACGCACTTTTTGATGGGCAACTCTGGCCTGGCGCGTCAGCGACTAGAGGAGAGCCTTGTGCTGGCGCGGCGCAGCGAGGATCAGCGCTCCTACGTCACCACCCTCAGCCTGCTGAGCCGCGTGACCATCGAGCTGGGCGACTACGCCCAGGCGGAGAGCTACATCGAAGAGTGTCTCTCCCTGGCCCGCGAGCTGGATGATCGCAGCGGCCTCGTGGACATCCTGCGCAACCTGGGAAATCTCTGCTTCAGCCGGGGAGCCTACGAGCAGGCCCAGCGCCACTACCAGGCAAGTCTTACCGTGGGGCAGGACATTGGGTACCAAGCCGGCATCACCAAGGCGCTCTGCAACCTGGGGCGGCTCGCCATCGACATGGGGGAGTATGAGCCCGCCCGCGCGTACCTGGAGGAAGGGTTGAGGGTGGGAACGGTCCTGGGAGATCGCGTCCTCATTGCCTACCTGCTGGGCGACCTGGGGCAGGTCGCGTTTTATCAAGGCCGATATGAGGACGCCCCAACTCGCTACGAGGAGAGCCTTGCTATCCGGCGCGAGATCGGTGACCAGGAGGGCTCCGCCAAGATTCGGACCTTTCTGGGGGATCGGGCGCTCGCTCTGGGCCACATTGAGGAGGCGCTGGGCCACTATGCGGAGAGCCTTGCCATTCGCCAGGGAATTGGCTACAAATGGGGCATCGCCGTGTCGATGGCTAAGCTGGGCACACTGGCTTGTGTGCAGGGAAATTACTCGGAAGCCGCGCTGCTGCTGTACGAGGCACTCGCGGGGATTATCGCTATCGGGGCGATCCCTAAAGCCCTCCTGATCCTCTTTGCCATTGCTACCCTCCATGCGCGCCTGGGCCACCGGGAGCGAGCCCTGGAACTATTAGGGCTGATCCTGCATCATCCGGCCAGCGATGTCTGCGAGACAAAGGGGCCGGCCAGCGCGCTCCTGGCCGAACTATCCGACGGCTTGCCCCCGGAGCGCGTCACAGTCCTGCTGGAGCAGGGACGGAACCGAGAGATTGAACAGATCATAACGGAGCTTCTGGCCGCACCAATCGGCCTGGGGGAGAGCCTGTGAGTAATAATTTTGCAAGTCTGAAAGGCGAGATCGCCATTGTGACGGGTGCGGGACGGGGCATCGGCCGCGCCATCGCGCTGGAACTGGCACGGGCCGGGGCCTGGGTGGCCGCGAATGACATCGACGCGACCTCGGCGCAGGAGACGACGACCCTGCTGCGCGACCAGCAGTTCAAGGCACTCTCGCTGCCCAGCGATGTGAGCCACGAGGCTGAGGTGCAACGCATGGTCGCGCATGTGGTGAAGGTCTGGGGCGACGTGACAATTCTTGTCAACAACGCGGGCATTGAGCCCAAGGCCAGTGTGCTGGAGATGGAAACCGAGGTTTTCCGTCGCACCCTCGCCGTGAATCTCACGGGCACCTTCCTCATGACGCGCGAGGTGGGCCGAGTGATGCGCAACGGTGGGCGCGGCGGCTCGATCATCAACATCGCGAGCATCGCCGGGGTACAGAGCTGGTTGCCTCATGGGTCCAACTACACGGCCTCGAAGGGTGGCATGTTTGGCTTTGCCAAAGAGGCCGCTCGCGAGCTAGCGGCCTATCGCATTCGTGTCAACACCGTTTGCCCCGGCGTCATTGTCACGCCCATGACAGAAGAATCCCGCCAGGATCCTGCGATCATGGCGCGCTGGGAGCAGGAAATCCCTCTGCAACGGCTCGGTCAACCCGAGGAGGTGGCCGCTGTCGTGCGCTTCCTTGCCAGCAAGGAGGCCAGCTACATCACCGCGCAGACCATCTTCGTGGATGGTGGTAAGCAACCACATTAGAGCAATCAGCTACGGCGCGGCCTTATGGGCCGTAAGCCGTAGCTGAAAGCTGACCGCTGATTGTTGATCGTTACGAGCGGTCGCCCGAGATGTTAGGGGCCTCGGGATTCTGCGCCACGTCACCATCGCTGGCCTGGTCGATGGCACGGCTGCCCTCGGCCTGGCTGGGCGTTTCGCGCTCCGGGCTTTCTCCATCGCTCGGGGCGGCGGGGTTGCTCTGGGCCCCCGCTACCTGATCGCCGCTGTCGCGGCCTCCCTCGGCCTGGCTAGGTGTGCTCTGGGTTGATTTTTCCTCTGGTGTTGCCATCTTCTGTCTGTCTCCCTTCAGAGTTAACGCCTTGGTCGTTTTGGACTCCCTTACATCCCGGTTGGGAAGGTTTCGGGCACCTCACCCCTTTGCCCCTTTCCCGTGCGTTCCAGCGGCTCCACCGCGCGTGTCTCATCGAAGTGAAGTAGTACATCGAACTGCTCGGGCAGGGTGGCGAAGAAGTAATGGCTCATGCGCTCCGTCTCCGGCCGATAGATGACCCCGATGGCCCGCTCCAGGCGCGGTTTGCGAAGCTGCTCAACCACCTCGTTGAATACCCTTAGATTTAGCAGGAAGCGGGCCACCCCTACCTCGTGGAAAAGCGCCTCGTAGCTGCCAGCCAGGGCAGGACGTACCCGCTTGCGCTCGGCGGGCGAGTTCCAATTCGAGGCGGCGGTCACGCTGCCCTGATAGGTCGAGAAACCCACGAGCCGTGCCTGGTTGCCATATTTCTCGCGCACCAACTGCCCCACATTCCACTCGCCGCGCTTTCCCATCTCTGTGGCGCGTGCATCGCCGAGGTGGGAGTTGTGCGCCCAGATAACGATCTTTGCTGTCTGGCCCTGGCTTTCGAGGTGCTCAACAAGTTGCTCCAGGGTCTCGGCCATGTGTTTGTCACGCAGGTTCCACGAGTGCACCGAGCCTCCGACCATGGAGCGATAGTACGCTTCGGCATTCTTCACCAGGCGCGCGTTCTGCTCGGCGGCGAAGAACTCGTCCTCGGCGCGCCGCCCCTCCTGTTGCAGAAGCCCATCGGGGCGGCGCTGAAGCTCCAGATGCTGCATGACCACTTCATTCTCGCAGGAGGAGGTGAGCCCAAAACTGGCCGCGTAGCCGTAGCTCTGCGTGTCCTCCCCGAAGTGCTCAAAGCAGGAATAGCGGTATCGGGCGCGCCGCGCGGCCTCGGGGTCCACTTCTTCCAGATAGGTCAGCACTGCCTGGATGGAGGTGTGTAGGCTATAGAGGTCCAGGCCATAGAAGCCAACCTTCGACCCCTCGGTGGGGAATGCGTCATTGTGGGCGCGCAGCCAACCAATGAAGTCCAGCACATCGGCATTACGCCACATCCACACGGGGAAGCGCCTGAAGCCCTCCAGGGCGTCGATACTCGTGGCTCCGTGGGTCGCGCCCTGCACATAACGGTTCACCCGGTAGGCGTCCGGCCAGTCGGCCTCCACCGCCACCGCGTTGAACCCCTTCTCAATGATGAGCCGCTTGGTAATCTGCGCGCGCTCCCGGTAGAACTCGTGGGTGCCATGCGATGCCTCCCCGAGCAGCACGAAGCGCGCATCGTCGATCAACTCTATGAGGGGATCGTAGCTCTCCGCCGTGTTAGACAGCGGATGAGCCACCTTGCGGATGTTCTTGGCCAGAGCAGCGAGTGATATATCAGCCATACGCCCCTCCTTTCTCGCGTGTTGAGTCGTTCCTACCATTTTGTCCGCAAGTTTCGCACCACCAGGCGTCAAGCACCCAGGTGCGCAGGATAGGGAGGCTGAGAGGTGGAGGGAAGAGGGGAAGGGAGGTATGGTGGGGAACGGAAAGTCAAAAGTCACCAAGTAGGCCCCTAAAAGGGGAAAGTCAAAGGTCAAAGGTCAAAAGTCAAAAGTGACGGCGGACTTTGGGTTTCAGAGGGGTGGTTATGGGATTTTTTAATCGGATGGGGAAGGCTATCGTGGGGATTCATCGTTTTCTGGCGGAGCACGCGTTTTATGCGCTGGCGTTGGCAACGCTGCTGGCGCTGGCGTGCTTCGCGGGGCGGCTGTATTTGAGCGGTCGCTGGGAGTACCTGTTTCTGGTCTGGAACCTGTTTCTGGCCTGGATTCCCTACCTGGCCAGCCTCTGGGGGTCCATGATTCGTCGGCTCACCCCGGAAAACCCGTGGCTACTAATGGTGCCGAGTGCGCTCTGGCTACTGTTTTTTCCGAATGCGCCCTACCTCGTTACGGACTTCATCCACATTCGCCACATCGACACCTTTCCCTGGTGGTTCGATCTGGGGCTGCTCGCGCTCTTTGCGTGGAGCGGCTGCTTCCTGGCCGTGGCCTCGCTCCAGGCGATGCAGCAGATCGTGCGGGGACTGTTTGGAAGCGTGATAAGTTGGCTTTTTGTGCTGGTCGCCTCGGGGCTGTGCGGTTTTGGTATCTACCTGGGGCGCTTTTTGCGGTGGAATAGCTGGGATCTCTTCTTCAACCCGCGCCCCCTCCTGGCTGACATCGCTGCTTTTCTCCTCGACCCGCGCAGCCACCCGCAGATGATCGGGGTCACCGGACTCTTCGCCGCCTTCGTCTTTGTTTGCTATGTCACCTTTTTGAGCAGTCGAGCCGGGCAGCCGCTGGGGCTGGACGCGGACTGTTGAAGCTATGAGGGCGGTGCTCGTCTCACCAATCTAAAACGTCTGACAATCACAATTCCAAAATCATCCGGCTCTATTTGATCATCAAACTCGACAAGGGCGAGGGTGTTGTCAGCTAAGAGTTTCACCGCCAGAATGCGCCGACCCAATTCTGGAAATTCCTGGCGCATGAGCCTTGCCATTTGCGAGATTTGGATGCGACCAAGCATATCGCTATCGCTCTTGCTTTTTGCCTCGATTGGAATAGCCCAGAGTTTTCCGTCCCTGTCCACGCCCACATAGAGGGCATCCACTTCGACCTGCCCTTCATCTTTCACGACAGCGCGAAAATGATTTTGAATATGAAAACAGGTCAACCCTGTAAATATATCAATCAGTCTGTTGTAAAGAATACGAGTGAGCAGGGACTGCTCATCATCTCGTAGGAGGGCCTCTACCACTTCGGGAATGGCATTGTAGATAGCTATGGGAGCGTAGTCAGTATAACGAATGAGGAAATGTGGTTCATTTGCGAGCAGCCTGAAGGCATACTTTCCTCTGCCCGCTGCCCCAATAGCCCAATGACCCGTTGCTAAAATCTCAGTTGGTAAGGAGCGCCGAGCACGGTAGGTGTAGATGATGTCCGGAATATTTCTGACGGTGATTCCAAAAATCTGACAAATGTCTTGTAGCTCATCCTTGCTG
>JACCSL010000548.1 GCA_013812995.1 Ardenticatenales bacterium
GAGCGCCGCTACACCGGCCAAATCCAGGACGCGGCCGACATGTACTTCTATAATGCGAGGTACTATGATCCCACCCTCGGCAAGTTCTTGCAGGCCGATACCATCGTCCCCGAGCCGGGCAATCCCCAGAGCTTCAATCGCTATAGCTATGTGCTAAACAATCCGCTGAAGTACACTGATCCGACGGGGCATTTCGAGGAAAGTGAAATAGCAGCCGCTTATGGGGTAGACAATGTAAAGGATATATGGTGGTGGGATGATCCCTATTATGCTGGCTGGCAACAGATTTTATTGTCAGATGTTACATGGGGAGACATATTAGTCGCAGAAGTTGGTGGTAAAACATATGAGGTAATGTTTATTCGTGAAAGTCCCCGAGGTAGCGGTATTGTGCTTTGGGATATCAACAATTCCAGAAGTGTAGACCCCGATCTATTTTCTTCACCGCAGAAATGGCAATTATATCGTAGCCAAACGCAGGACTACCAAAATTATACCAGAGGTGCATTACCAGGTTTTAATAGTAACAGTCTCCTAGAACCTCAGCTTCCTGTAGGTTGGGACCGTGGAGTTGATGGTGAACATATACACACCTATTATACTTATCCATCATGGACCTGGGGAGATACAGGGAAAGTCGCACTTGGAGCTGGGGGTGGAGCATTAGGGGGCACTATTCTCGTTCCTGCGGGGGGGCCAGTATCTGCAGGAGTTGGAGCTCTTACGGGTGTGGTTATTACAGGAGGTGGTATCTTGATAGATAAGGTGTCTGGTGCTACGCTGAATCCTATACATTCCCTAGGCTATAAGGTTCCTTATTATTCGACAAGGCCTACCGGGAGATATGGTATCCCGCATAAGGATAAAAGAACACGAGGGAATAGATGAGTAAAATAGGTACAGTCAAAACGTTGACAATCCTTATCATAATAGGGATAGGTATATCAACCAATGTGCTGATCCTAAAATCTGTTGACAACCTCTTCTATCAGCTATTGACAATGGGACTCACAGCTTTTATTGGTGGTGCTCTAGTCAACTATGTATTGTTCAAAATTGGGCATAGAAGAGATTCGAAAGAGTAGGTACTATCAACGTTAATCAACACTGATGCGTCCTATCGTCACGTTCGGGGAGGATGGGGCGATGGGCGGCGCGGAGGCGATGGATGAGCAGGGCACCTACGCCTTTACGGGTGAGGATACCATCTCCTTTCAATTCTCAGATTCCAGTGGTACCGCAGAGATAAAATTTCCGGCAGATGACCGTCTCAGCTTATCAGTCATGACGCAAGGACAGCCATTTAGTTTGATTTACTCGGCTGAGCGAGTTGAGGCTCCGTGAAATGGTCTGCCCTTGTCAAGTGGAACTTAAAGAGTGGTCTGGGTATAGCCTGGGCCATTCTGTTTTTGAAGAGGAATTTCCTGTGCAACATCCTGACGAATGGCTGGGTGGCGATAGATGATGTCACGCTGAGCGCGCCCCTGAGCGAGACCAGGTACTACTACGCGGGGGCGCAGCGCATCGCGCAGCGCATCGAGAGCCGCCCGCCGGTGTGGACCATTGGCGACCACCTGGGCAGCACCTCGTTCTCCATTGACAGCGCCAACACCGTCAGCGAGCTAAGATACAAGCCCTGGGGCGCGACCCGCTATGAGTCGGGCACTACGCCGACTGAGCGCCGCTACACTGGCCAAATCCAGGACGCGGCCGATATCTACTTCTACAACGCCCGCTACTACGACCCTACCCTCGGCAAGTTCTTGCAGGCCGATACCATCGTCCCCGAGCCGGGCAATCCCCAGAGCTTCAATCGTTATAGCTATGTGCTGAATAACCCGCTGCGGTACACCGATCCCACGGGGCATTTTACCGAGGATGCCATTAAGGAGTATCTCTATAGCACTTACTTAGAGGCAGAAGCAGAGCGAATACTAGCGGAATGGCAAAGCGATGAAGCGTGGTGGGAGATGATGTTGGATGCTGAAGCTGGAGACACCTTGTTGGTAGCTACGGCTGCTAGTGGGTACGCTGCCTATTCCTTCGTTGGAGAAGGTAAAACAAAGCTTACAGGCCTAAAGGCTCTGGATTCTACTGGGGGTAATATTCGTGGTGCGAGTGTGCAAAAAGGACTACTCGCACAGGTTCAAAGCGGCAGAAGCAGTGAGCGGGATCCAAACACTAACGGGTTATCTTGGGCTGGGAAGTTCCGTCAATCTGGTAACCACTTAGATATCCTCATGGCTCCAGGTTACAACTATGCAGTTGGGTATTGGACCGACTATCATCGCCGCAATCTGTATATAGCCGAGGTGGCGGCAGCGGGTGTTGGTGGATTGTGGGTGGGTTCTGCCGCTGCCACTGTTGGGGCAGGAACGAAGCTACAAGCGGCTCTTGAGGTAGTGTTTGCGGTCGATGTAGGCTATCACGGTACCGGGATCCATGACACACTTGTCGATACATTAGGAATGAACCCTAATGACAAATGGGTGTATGTATATCCCCAAGATACTACGTTTAAACCAGGGTATGGATGGATACCCTCAAATCACTTTCTATACGTGCATAGGGGCACTGTTAGCGTACGTTGACGCGAACTGATAAATTCCGTTGCGGGGTAAAAGAAAGGGGAAACCAACGCAATTTGCCCCGCAGCAGAGTATTCATCCCTAAAAGGAGATGATCATCAAGCTAGTGGTGCGTCAAGCGTGCTTTGATAGAGAAGAAAACGTAATACGTAAAACATACTCCGGCCTAGCTGTCCCGATGAACATGGCTGCGTCGTCCCTTACGTTTTACGTTTTAACAATCCTTCCTAAGCCCAATCATTTCATCTATGACAGACCACCAGGAGCTTATTTAAGAAGAGGATAACAATGGTCAAAAGATTGATCACCGCCTTAATGTTATTCGGCTTGTCGCTGCTGGTAGCGATGCTATCAGTTAGGATATTTGGCTGGCCCGTGGAAGACACTTTTTACTGGCCATTCTTTGTCACTGTTATTGTTGTAGTACTTATTAAAGAACTACTCAGCCGATTTGGCGGAAAAGCAGATGACTAGAGGAGGTTTCGGAATCTTTACTGGTCCTCTCGCCTCCCTCATAAAGATCCTTTCAAGATTTTAGGTAGGGAGTTCGCTCCAAGCCGTCATATATAGCATTCCTTTGTAAGTCGTGAAAGTGCGGTAAATGGAAAGCTTGCCCCAACTTCCAAGCCCAACAATTCATGACTTCAGATAGGAATGCTATAGGAGGTGGATAGCCTCAGCAATGGTGGTATATGGCGTGATAGCATTGTCATATCAGCGGAGGGCGGCGCTCAGACAATGGATGAGCAAGGAACGTACTCCTTTACCGCTGAGAACACTATCCACCACCAACCTGCTGGCGGTGCAACAGGTGGAGCGCACGGCGTGCCCGGAGAGCGGGCGAACGTATGACTGGATGAATACGGTCTATGAGTACGATGCCTGGGGCAATCCCACCCGGGTCACCAATGCGCGCGGCTATGCCACGACCACCGTCTACGACGATGTACATCATGTCTATCCGGTCAGCAACACGACCCCGCCGCTCCAGAACGGCAATCTCTTCCTGACAACGAGCTATGACTGGGATGTGGTGC
>JACCSL010000613.1 GCA_013812995.1 Ardenticatenales bacterium
GCCCAGGCCGAGGCCATCACGCGCGCGCTGCTCCTCGATTTTGCCCACGAGTTGGAGCAGGAAAACCTCACTCGCCCGGAGGCAGATCGCCTCGTCATCGACCTCGCTGGAAGCAGCTTTGCCCAACCCGCAACCGCCCCCTGGCCACTCGCCGCCTTGCAGGGCGCTGGCGTGGGGGCTGCTCTGGGAATTCTCCTTGTCTTGCTGCGAGGCTGGCAACGCCGGGGCCTCGTTCTCTCACCGCTGGAGGCAGAGCAACTGGTGGGAGCCCCCACTTTGGCGGCGATTCCAAAAACGTAAAACGTAACTGGTTCTGCTGGAATTTGTGGTGGAGTCATGGCTCTGCGTGGAGGCCCTCTCCCCGGCCTTCGGCCGCCCCTCTCCCGAAATGGGGAGAGGGGACACGGAGCGAAGCGACGTGGGGGAGAGGGCTCGCATGGCACGCTTCCCGATCTTCCAAACCACAAATTCCATCAGAAGCAGAAACGTAATGCGTAAAACGTAAAACGGCACTGTTGCAAGACATTGCGTTTTGCGTTTTACGTTTTAATTGCGACTACATGATTATTCAGGAGAGCAGACAACCGTTGATCGAAAAGAGCTATGTTTACAGCGAGAGCGAGTGGGAACAGAGTGCCCAGACGCTTCCTCTCCATCATATCCTTCAAGCCTGGGCGTGGGGAGAGTTCAAGGCCCGGTGGGGCTGGCGCGCGACGCGGCTGCTCTGGCGGGATGGGCAGCCTGTGGCCGCCGCTCAGCTTTTGCGCCGCCCAATACCGCGCACGCCCTTTGGCATCGGCTATGTGTCCAAAGGGCCACTCCTCGACCCCGAAAATCCGGGGCTGGCGGCGCAGGTGCTGAACGGCATCGAGGCGGAGGCGCAGCGCCAGCGATGCCTCTTCGTGAAGATCGACCCCGATGTGCTGGCGAGTTGCTCGCCCTTTGTCTCGTTGCTGGAGAGACGCGGTTGGCGGCGCGGCGACTATATCCAGTTTCCGAATACGGGCACCATCGACCTGCGCCCGGATGAAGAAGCACTGCTCGCCAACATGAAATCCAAGACGCGCTACAACGTGCGCCTGGCGGAACGACGCAGCGTGGAGGTTCGCCTGGGACGAGCGGATGAGTTCGGGCACTTCTATCAGATGTACGCGGAAACCTCCGCACGCGATGGCTTCCTGATTCGCCCGCGCGACTACTACCTGGACCTGTGGCGCGACTTTCACGCGCGCGGGTTGGCCGAGATGCTCCTGGCCTGCGTCGATGGTGAGGCCGTGGCCGGGCTGATTCTCTTTTACTTTGGGAGCCGTGCCTGGTACTTCTACGGAGCGAGCACGGAGAAGGAGCGGGCCGCGATGCCCAACTACGCGCTCCAATGGGCGGCCATCCAGCGCGCCAAAGCGCACGGGGCCACGGAGTATGATCTCTGGGGAGCCCCGGACCGGCTGGACGATCCTGAGGATGGGATGGCGGGCGTGTGGCGCTTCAAGACGGGCTTTGATGCCCAGTTTCGCGAGCAGATCGGAGCCTGGGATTTCCCTGCTTTTTCACTGGGCTATCGGCTCTACACGGACGCGCTGCCCCGTCTGCGTGGCATCCTTGCCTCGTCCCCGATGTCTTAACGCAAGCAAAGAAAAAGCCTCTGTGCCATACGGCACAGAGGCTTTTTTTGTCTCTGGAAGGAGCTTAAATTTCCAGCTCTTCGATCTCGGGGTAAGCCTCGTTCGGCCCGGCAGCCCCGGGCTCACCCAGAATTGTCATCTGCTTGCTGTTTCGTGAGCGACGACCCCGGCGACCATCTTCTTCGGGAGCCACGTTGCCATTGGCGCTGGGTGCGGGCGTGCCCTGGGAGAGCATAACCTCTCCCTTGAGAGGCAGTCCCTTGTCCAGGCGAATGCGGTTTTCGATCTCCCGAAGCAGGACGGGGTTTTCCTGAAGATACTGCTTCGCGTTCTCGCGACCCTGGCCCAGGCGCAGATCACCGTAGGAGTAATAGGCACCGCGCTTGTCAACGATTTCCATCTCCGTTGCCATGTCGAGCACGTCGCCCGAGACAGAGATACCCTCGTTGAACATGATGTCGAACTCAGCCTCGCGGAAGGGCGGAGCGACCTTGTTCTTCTTCACCTTCACGCGGGCGCGCTTGCCCATGTCTTCATTCCCATTCTTGATGGGCTGACCCGCACGAATCTCCATGCGAACCGAGGCATAGAACTTCAGCGCATTTCCACCCGTGGTCGTCTCCGGGTTGCCGAAGAGCACACCGATCTTCATACGGATCTGGTTAGTAAAGATGAGGCAGGTGTTGGATTTCTTCACGGCACCCGCGAGCTTGCGGAGCGCCTGGCTCATCAGACGGGCCTGGAGACC
The DNA here is from genome assembly GCA_013812995.1 of Ardenticatenales bacterium. Classification (GTDB taxonomy): domain Bacteria; phylum Chloroflexota; class Anaerolineae; order Ardenticatenales; family Ardenticatenaceae; genus JACCSL01. Next base: position 2,371 of record JACCSL010000613.1, read on the forward strand.
CACATGTGAGTCACCCATCTCGCCCTCGATCTCGGCGCGGGGCACGAGCGCGGCCACGGAGTCGACTACCACCACATCAATCGCCCCAGAGCGAATCAGCGCCTCGGCAATTTCCAGGGCCTGCTCGCCCGTGTCTGGCTGCGAGATGTACAGATTGTCAACATCTACCCCGATCTTCGCGGCGTAGCTGGGGTCCATCGCGTGCTCGACGTCGATGAAGGCGCAGGTGCCACCAATCTTCTGGGCTTCCGCAATGATGTGGCAGCAGAGAGAGGTCTTCCCGGAAGATTCCGGTCCGTAGACCTCGACGATGCGGCCACGAGGCACACCACCGATGCCCAGCGCCACGTCCAACGCGATGGAGCCGGTGGGGATTGCCTCAACCTGTAGGTCAGGGGCCTCACCCATCTTCATGATTGCCCCGTCCCCAAATCGCTTCTTGAGCTGCGACATGGTTGCTTCGAGTGCTTTGTCTTTGCCAGAATCTTTGGCCACGTTTCTTCTCCTATGGGGGAGTGCCGCATACGTCAGCAACACTTTAACAATTGTTATCTGTGTTGGGGAGAGTATAGCGGATTCTGTGCTCCGCGTCAATCACTCCTCACAAAAGTAAGATAGAGCAACTATAGCAGCCGCTCGCGACAGAAACAACGTTCTAGTGCAAAGAATTGGGGCAATTTCCTGAATTGGTCAGATCAGGCGGAATCAGAGGGCTGTGTGCGTCTCCAGGACATGATCGACCGTCTCCTGATCGTGAATAATCTCGTCTACGATTTCGCCATCGGCCACAATGATGGCGCGCGTGACCCGCTGCGCGAGGTCGCTGTCGTGGGTAACCATGAGGATAGTCTTGTTTTCCTTCGTGACGAGATCCATGAAGAGGCTGAAAATGGCATCGGCGGTCTTGGAGTCGAGGTTGCCGGTGGGCTCGTCGGCTACGAGGATGGGCGGGTCGTTGGCGAGGGCGCGGGCAATGGCAACCCGTTGCTGCTGCCCCCCGGAGGTCGCTGAGGGAAGTTTATGGGCATGCTCAGTCATCTCGACCTCGGCGAGGAGCGACATCGCCCGTTCCTGGCGCTCGCGGGGCGTATACATATCGCAGAAGTCCATTGGCAGCATGACATTCTCAATGACGGTGAGGGTGGGCAGCAGCTGGAAGAACTGGAAGATGACTCCCATGTTCCTGCCACGCCACTGGGCCATCTGCCCCTCGTTCAGTGTGTGAATCGCTGTATCGCCGACCAGCACCTCGCCCGATGTGGGCCGGTCAATGCCGGTAATCATGTTGATGAGCGTAGACTTGCCGCTCCCCGATTTGCCGATAACAGCAACGAATTCTCCCCGGTCCACCTGGAGGTTGATTCCTTTGAGGGCGACAAAGGTGCCCGCTGCCGTCTCGTACTGCTTGAGTACCTGCCGCAAGTCGATGAGATGCTCATTTCCGTGGCGATAGCGCCCGCTTGCGACCTCTGGGGGGTTTTTCTTCTTGAACCAGTTGAACATAAATCTACTCGCTAACCTCCAGAACAACTTTGAGGGTACCCCGCCGGCTGGCGTGCTCCATAGCAGCCATTGCCTCATTCAGGGGATAACGAGCACTGATGAGCGGCGCGACCTCCACAAGCCCCTGCTCTAGGAGGCGCAGCGCGGGGGCAAAGGGACCGCAGCGCGACCCTAGCAGACGAATCTCATCTACTACAATCAGACTCAGGTCCACCTCCAACTGCCCGTGGTAGGTGCTCTTGAGCACGAGGGTGCCACGGGGACGCAGCAGCCGCCGCGCCATCGCGAAGCCACCGGG
>JACCSL010000663.1 GCA_013812995.1 Ardenticatenales bacterium
GCGCAGCGCTACCTGCCCTGGTTCCGCGTCGCGAACGCCGAGGCGTCGGCGGTGATTACGGTGCGCCAGTTGCTCAACCATACCAGCGGGCTGGCCGTTGGCGCGGGCCGCGACCAGGAGCATGACACACTCGAAGGACATGTGCGCGGTCTCAGCGAGGTGACGCTGGTTCATGCCCCTGGCGAGCGCCACGAGTATTCCAGCGCGAATTACCTGGTGCTCGGCCACATCGTTGAAGTTCTCTCCGGACAATCCTTCGGGGCGTATGTGGAAGAGCATATCTTCGCGCCCCTTGACATGAAGCATAGCTTTGCCTCGCAGGAGGCGGCGCAGGAGACGGGAGTCATGGCGAGCGGCTATCAATACTGGCTGAGCTACCCGCGCGCCACGACGCTCTCGCACGAGAGCGACCGCCTGCCCACCGCTGCCCTGATCGCCAGCGCCGAGGATATGGCGCACTTCATGATCGCCCAGTTGGACGAGGGGCGCTACCAGGAAACAGCGGTGCTCTCGCCTGAGTCTATGGCAGAGATGCATCGCCCGACAGCAGAGAGCGAGGGCTTTTCCTACGCGATGGGATGGCGCGTGAGCGAGACGGAGGGAGTTGCGGAGATCTTTCATGGGGGAATCGTGCCAAACTTCCGGGGCCAGATGGTCATGCTGCCGGGGTTGGAAACAGGAGTCGTGGTGCTGACGAACGTCTCCAGCGTGATGGGCACGCCCACCAGCCACCGCATGGCCGCCACGGTCGCGGCGCTCCTGGGCGACACCCCGCCCCCCGCCCATAGCAACATGACCCTGACCCTCCTGCATGGGTTCATCGCGTTCGGGGTGCTGATGATTACCTTCAATCAGATCAAGGACCTGGTGCGAGTCCGACGGTGGGCCGAGAAATTGCCCCGTCCGCCCTTCTCGACGCCTATGCTGCTGAGGAAAATCGTTCTGCCCATCGCCCTGGAAATTCTTATTCCCTTGCTGCTGCTCTTCGGTCTTCCTAGGTGGCTTGGCTTTTCCTGGGCGGAGATGATCCGCCAGATGCCCGACATCGCCTACTGGCTGATGCTCGCGTCCGCGCTCGGCCTGCTCATCGCGTTTCTCAAAGGGCGGCTGGCTCTATCCGTGTTCAACTCAGGAGAAATCGCATGATGCTCTACGACCAGATTACCGACTATTTTCAGCAGCGCTACGACGAGGCACCGTCTCTCATCGTGCAGGCTCCTGGCCGCGTGAACCTCATCGGGGAGCACACGGACTACAACGATGGCTTCGTGCTGCCGATGGCGATTGACCGCGCCGTCTGGATCGCGCTACGCCCGCGCGCGGATCGGCGCGTGCAGGTCTACTCCCCCACCTTTGGCGAGAACCTTTCTTTCTCGCTGGACCATCTCCGTCAGAACGAGGAGGTAAAAGAGGGCTGGGGCGAGTACCTCAAGGGCGTGGCCTGGGCCATGCAGGAGGCTGGGCACGAGCTGCGCGGCTGGGAGGGTATCGTCGTGGGCGATGTTCCCATCGGCGCGGGCCTCTCCTCGTCGGCGGCACTGGAGCTGGCAACGGCGCGCGCCTTCGCGGCCCTCTCCGGGATTCTGTGGGATGCGCCGCAGATGGCGCTGCTGGGCCAGCGCGCGGAAAATCAGTGGGTTGGGGTAAACTGCGGCATCATGGACCAGATGATCTCCGCCACGGGCCAGCCGGGTCACGCGCTGCTCATCGATTGCCGCTCGTTAGAGAGCGAGAGTGTGCCACTGCCGTCTGGCAACACGGTGGTCGTTCTCGACACCGCCACGCGCCGGGGGCTCGTCGGCTCCGCCTACAACGAGCGGCGCGCCCAGTGTGAGGCCGCCGCGCACTTCTTCGGGGTGCCCGCGCTGCGCGATGTCAGCCTGGAGCAGTTCGCGGCACAGGCTGAGGAGCTAGACGAGGTCACGCGGCGGCGTGCGCGCCATATCATCACCGAGAACGAGCGCACCTTGCATGCCGCCGAGGCCATGCGCCGCCAGGACGCTGAAATGCTGGGCCACCTCATGGACGAGAGCCACCGCAGCCTCCGCGACGACTTCGAGGTATCCAGCCCGGAGCTGAACACAATGGTCGACCTGGCGCGGCAGCACGAGGGCTGCTATGGCGCACGCATGACGGGCGCGGGCTTCGGCGGCTGTGCCGTCGCCCTGCTCCGCGCGGAGAATGCGCCGACCTTCGCCTCGCGGGTCATACGCCAGTACGAGGAGGCCACCGGGCTCATGCCCACGGTCTATCTTTGCCAGGCGGCGGAGGGGGCCTCGATTATCGTTCAAAGTGATAAGATGTAATGCGTAAAACGTAACTGCTTCTGCTGGAATTTGTGGTATGGAAGATCGGGAAGCGTGCCATGCGCGCCCTTACCCCCACGTCGCTGCGCTCCGT
>JACCSL010000715.1 GCA_013812995.1 Ardenticatenales bacterium
GTGCCAGGAGGCTCGCGGCGAAGACATTGACGAAGCCGTGCATCTTCACCTGGACACTCTCGTTGTGGTGGCGCAGCGGATGGTGGAGTCCCGCCGTCGCCTTCATGGCAATGTCCGCGTCGCGGCAGGCCGCGATGGCATAGGCCACCTGCTGCGGACTCGGGAAAGCGGCGGCCTCCGTGCCCCCGCAGCGTAGCTTGAACCCTGCCTGCGGCCCGCCGCGCTGGTTGTGCGCTGCAATCGCCGCAATAGTCTCGCCGATGCTCTGCTCCCACGATGCGCTGATGGTTGCCTCGTAGAAAGGGCGCAGCTGCTGCGCTGCCAGCAAGTCAGAGGTTTGTTCGAGAAGCGCGAGCGCGTCCGCCGGAAGCCTCACCTCGAAGACATCGAGCCGCACACCGGACGCGTGGCGCTGGCGGAAAGCGTCAATCGCCTGAAGATCGGCCTGAAGCCCCTCCAGAAAATCGCTGCTCGTGCCCCCGCGCCCGAGCACGGAGAAAACGAAGGGATCGTTTTCCGTGAAAAGCTCCGCCGCGACCTCGCTGAGCGCGGCCAGCTTCGGGGCGGGGATGATGAAGCGGGAGAGCATCCACCGCTCCGCGCTCTGCCGATAGCGCGCGTAGTGCTGGATGGCCTCGCCAAGGGGCAAAGTGGCGGGGGGGAAGAGCCCCGCGTAATCAATGAGATGATGAAGAAAAGGGATCATGCTTGTGCTCCTTTGCCCCGCTAGCATAGCCAAGCTTCAACTCTGTGGCAAAGCCATGCTACCGCAGCGTATCTCCTTCATCAAGAGGCTCACGTTAAGACGGTTGACAACTGCCGCCCAGCTAGAGAAAATCCTTGTGTCGCCCACAACTCCTCTCAGGAACAGATGCCTCATGGCCGAACATGCGCTCACCAGCAGCCCGATCCAGGTGACAACGCTTCTGGTGGAACTTCTGGAGCATGCCAGCCTCCTGCCCGAGGCGGTGCGGGCTATCATTGAGCGGTATGGGGGAACGCTCGTGTCTCCACCAGAGCAGGCGCGCCCCCTCCTGACCGCGCAGTTCGGATGGCCGGTTCCGCGCGTGGATGATTCCCGTCGGGCCATCCGAGCCGCCCTCGCTATCCAGGCAGAGGGCGCGGCCCTCAATCCGTACCGAATCCAGATGCCTTTCCGGCTTGCGCTCCATACGGAAGAACTCTCTCTCGTGCCAGGGGAAGCGCCCCCCAGCGTCACGCCCGCCATCTCCACTCTGATTCCCCTGGCGGCCACGGCCCCGGCGGGCAGCATTGTCATCACCCACGACACCTACCAACAGGTGGCAACACTCTTCGAGACGACGTTGCTAGGTCAGAGCGATATTCCTCTCTACGCGGTTCAGAGCGAGCGTCCCCGTGCGTCCCGCGTCATTCGTGGGGTGGCGGGCATGGAAACGCCGATGATCGACCGAGAGACGGAGCTTGCCACCCTGCAACAGACCTTTCAGGACGCTGCGACCAGTGAGCAACTTCGGGCGCTCTTGCTGATTGCGGATGCGGGGGTGGGCAAATCCCGCCTGCTCGCTGAGTTCAACCACTGGGTCGAGGAGCGACCCGAGAGTGTGCGCTTCTTCAAGGGACGCGCCAGCTCGCAGATTGTTCAGCAGCCCTATGCCCTGATTCGCGACCTCTTTGCCTTCCGCTTCGACATTCGCGAGAGTGACCGCGAGATCATGGCCCGCGCGAAGCTTGAGCAGGGATTCCGCAAGTTCATGGGGGCGGAAGGAACCGAGAACGCGCACTTTCTGGGGCACCTGCTCGGCTTCGACTTTTCCGAGAGCCCCTACCTGCGCGGTATCCTGCGCGATACACGCCAGATTCGGGACCGCGCCTTCCACTACGCCAAGCGCTTTTTCGAGGCGATCACTGTGGGGCGGCGCAGCGCGGTGCAGTTGATGCGTACCAGTGGGGGCCAGGGAGATCGTCCCCTCGTGGTCATTTTTCTAGAGGACATCCACTGGGCGGATGATGGCTCCCTGGATTTGATTGAGCACCTGGTCCAATCGTGTGAGGCATCGCCCATCCTGCTGGTGGCGCTCTCCCGTCCCTCGCTCTGGCAGCGCCGCCCCGAGTGGGGCCAGAATTTTCCCGAGAATCAGGTTCTGCGCCTGCCGCTCGCGCCGCTGCCGGTGACAGAGAGCCAGGCGATGGTTCGTGCCGTCCTGCGCCGCCTGGACAAGATACCGCTTCCGCTGGAGGAGCTCATTATCCAGCACTCCGAGGGGAACCCGTTCCACATTGAAGAGATCGTGAAGATGCTCATCGAGGAAGGGGTGATCGTGACGGAGCGCGAGCCCTGGCGGGTAGACCTGGAGCAGTTGAGCCTTATCCGAGTGCCCACCACACTGATAGGTATCCTACAGACCCGGCTGGACGCCCTGCCAGAGGCCGAGTACACCCTCCTCCAACAGGCAGCGGTGATCGGGCGGGTGTTCTGGGAACGGGCGTTGGAGCATCTTAGCCACGAAGAACAGGCCGCGCAGACCAGCATCCGCCAGCGGTTGCAGCAACTCCAGCAGCGAGAGTTCATTATCGAGCGGCAGGGCTCGGCCTTTGGGGACACGCGGGAGTTCATCTTCAAGTACGCCCTCTTCCATGATGTGACCTACAACAGTGTTCTCCCCGCGCAGCGGCAGCACTATCACGCGAAGGTGGCCAAGTGGCTCATCGAGCAGGGTGGCGAGCGGCTGGATAGCTGGGCGGGTCTCATCGGCGAACACTTTGAGCAGGCAGGGGAAACGGCGCTGGCCGCCACATGGTATGGTCAGGCAGGAAAGTATGCCCAGGAGAGCTACGCCCCCGACGCGGCGATTCGCCACTACCAGAAGGCGCTGCGCTTTCTGCCGGAGGGGGAAGAGCACACGACCAGGCGACTCACGCTTTATGAGGGGCTGGGGGATATGCTCTACCGCCAGGTGCAGTATGCTGAGGCGGCGGTGGCCTACCGCGCGATGGGCGAGGCCGCAGAGCTTGCGGGCGACACGCTGGCGAAGGTACGAGCCTGGTACAGCCTTTCCACCATCCAGCGGAGCCTGATCGAGCCTGAGGAGGCGCAGCGCAGCGCGGAGCAGGCCATCGCGCGGGCGCAGGCAGCCCTGGAGTTGCCTGATCGCGCGCCCTATGCGGAGCGCCTGCGGGTGGAGCTGGCACACTCGCTGCTGGTCAAGGGGTGGGCGCTGTGGTCGCTGGGGAATGCGGCGGAGGCACTCCGCCTGGGCAAGGAGGCCCTCGCCCTGAGCAGCGCCGAGAACGCGCAGGAAGTCATGGCGAACTGCCTGGATTTCCTGGGCCAGATTCACATGGTCGGCGAGCAGTACAGCGAGGCTCACTCCCTCATGGAGCAGGCGCTAAAACTTTTCCGGCGGCTGGATAATCGCCGCATGGTCTGCATGATGCTCTGCAACATGGGCGTCAATGACCGCTTTCAGGGAGACTATGCCTCGTCGGTGGAGCATATCCAGAAGGGGTTGTTGCTTGCCCAGGAGATTGGTGAGCGAGACATCCAGCTGGGGGTGCGGCAGAACCTTGGCAGCGCCAAGGCAGGCCTTGGGGAGTACGCCGCCGCCG
>JACCSL010000719.1 GCA_013812995.1 Ardenticatenales bacterium
CGTTTTACGGCCATTGTGTAACATAACGAGAAGGAGAATCCGATGTCCCTAGATTTCAGTGCCAAGAACGACGAAGTAAACATGGAACTTATCCAGGAAACGGCGCGGCGTGTCGAGGCGGGGGAGCTACCCACTGAGGAAGCGGTGCGTGAGTCGCTGCGTCAGGTGGTGGACCCCGAGATTGGCCTGGATGTGATTGCCCTGGGCCTGATCGAGCAGGTCAACTTCCTGCCTGACGAGAAGGTGGTCGATGTGGATATGCTCCTCACCACGCCCTTCTGTCCCTACGCGCCCTGGATGGTACAGCAGGTGATCGAGAAGACCCAGCAGGTTGCACCGGGCTGGACCGCGGATGTCGAGGTGCTTGCCAAGCAGTGGGATCCCTCCATGATGGAAGACCCCGGCCTGCTCGGTTTTGGTTCCGGCGGTTGGTAAAACAGATGAGTGATTGCTCATTTGACAGATCAGCCCAAGAGAGTCACACTACGCCCCATGACTGACTTTGCATCTCGACAGGCTTGCTGGTGTTGTAGGCGGGAGCGTTCGCCCCGCTGATTCGGCACTTTTGCGCCCTGTAAGATAGCCGACCAACGGCAGCAAACGCTCCCGCGCCCACAGGCGACCTCTACCTAGAAAGAGTCGCCCCAACGCTGGGGTGTTTCCCTTTGAGGGACAGGAATTTCCTGTTGCGCACCGTTGGTCTTTTTGTTTGCCTATTCCCCAAACTCTAGGAGGACTTCACATGACAGAGAGTACATCAATTGAACAGCGTGGCTATGCCCATCCTGAACTTCTGGTCAACACGGACTGGGTGGTAGAGCATAAGGATGATCCGAACATACGGCTTCTGGAGAGCAACGAGGATATTTTGCTCTACGATACCGGCCACATTCCGGGCGCGCTGAAGATCGACTGGCATGACGACCTAAACGACCGCCTGCGCCGCGACTACGTTTCCAAGGAGGCGTTCGAGGAACTGGCAAGCCGCCTGGGTCTCACCCCGGAGACCACCGTGGTCTTCTACGGCGACAAGAACAACTGGTGGGCCACCTATGCCCTCTGGGTCTTTCAACTCTTCGGTCACGACAACGCGCGCATCATGGATGGCGGGCGTCTGAAGTGGAGCGAGGAGGGGCGCGAGTGGACCCGCGAGGTGCCACAGGTCGAGCGCACCAAGTACCAGGCGAGCGAGCGCGACGATGCCCGCATCCGTGCGTTCCGCGACGATGTTTTGAAGCACCTTGAGAAGAAGGGCCAACTCGTGGATGTTCGCTCCCCGCAGGAATACTCGGGCGAGAAGCTCCACATGCCCGAGTACCCCCAGGAAGGCGCGATGCGCGGTGGTCACATTCCCACGGCGAAGAACATTCCCTGGGCGCGCGCCGTGAACGCGGATGGCACCTTCAAGAGCGCCGACGACCTGCGCGAGATTTATGAGAAGGAGCAGGGCCTGAGCCCCAATGCTGAGACCATCGCCTACTGCCGCATCGGGGAGCGCTCGAGCCACACCTGGTTTGTGCTGAGCTACCTGCTCGGCTACCCCAACGTGCGCAACTACGATGGCTCCTGGACCGAGTGGGGCAATCTGGTCAACGCACCCATCGAGCGATAAGACAAAAAAGGGAGAAATTGCATGGCAACTATCTTCGTACCCACCCCCCTGCGTCGGCTCACAGGGGGACAAAGCAAAGTCACCATTGAGGCCGACACGGTGAGAGAGGTTCTTGAGAAGCTGGAAGCCAGCTATCCGGGCGTGAAGGAGCGACTGCTCGATGACGATGGCGAGATCAAGCGCTTCATCAACGTCTTTGTGGATGGCGAGGAGATTCGCAGCCTCCAGGGCGAAGCGACTGTCGTCGGCGTGAAGAGCGAGGTCAGTATCATCCCCGCGATGGCGGGCGGGTAAGACGTAACGCGTAAAACGTAAAACGTAAACCGGCTTACGGCAAAAGCAACCTGCTTCATCGGCTCATTACGTTTTACGTTTCTGCTTCTGACGGAATTTGTGGTATGGAAGATCGGGAAGCGTGCCAAGCGAGCCCTCACCCCCACGGCGCTTCGCTCCGTGTCCCCTCGCCCGAAATCGGGAGAGGGGCGGCCGAAGGCCGGGGAGAGGGCCGCCACGCAGAGCCATGACTCCACCACAAATTCCAGCAGAAGCAGTTACGTTTTAGCCTTCACTCAAACGGTTATACCCATAGATCGCTATCGATAGCAAGCGAGGAAACGATGTCTAAAGGGAAATCAGGGCGTCAATACCTGGAAGAGGTCAAGACGCAGATTCCGGAGATCACTGTTCACGACCTGCGCGAGCAGCTCCAGCGCGGCAATCCGCTACGGGTTCTGGATGTGCGGGAGCGCGATGAGTGGGAGCAGGGGCATGTGCCAGGGGCCAAGTTCATCCCGCGCGGCCACCTGGAGATGCAGGTAGAAGGGTGGGAGGCGGAGCGCGAGGCTCCCATCGCTGTGTATTGCGCGGGTGGCGTGCGAAGCGCCTTCGCCGTGAAAACCTTGCACGAGATGGGCTACCGCAACGTGGTTTCCGTGGAGGGCGGCTTCGGTGCCTGGAAAAGCGCGGGCTATCGCTTCGATACCCCCTTCCGCTTCAGCGACACGCAGAAGATACGCTACTCGCGCCACACGCTTCTGCCAGAAGTGGGGGAGGCGGGGCAGGCGCGGCTGCTTCAGAGCAAGGTGCTGCTGATTGGCGCGGGTGGGCTGGGCAGTCCCGCCGCGCTCTACCTGGCTGCTGCTGGGGTTGGCACGCTGGGTATCGTAGATTTCGACGTGGTCGATCTCTCCAACCTCCAGCGCCAGATTTTACATAACGAGGAGCGCGTGGGTGTGTCCAAGGTCGACTCCGCCCGCGAGACGATCCGCAAGTTGAACCCGGATGTCCGGGTGATTGGGCATGACGAGCCGCTTAACTCAGAGAACGTGATGCGAATCATCGCGCACTACGATATCATCGTCAATGGCTGCGACAACTTCCCGACCCGCTACCTCATCAACGATGCGGCAGTGATGGCGGGCAAGCCGCTGGTCGATGGCTCGATCTTCCAGTTCGAGGGGCAGATCACTGTGTACAACCACGAGGGAGGGCCCTGCTATCGCTGCCTTTACCCTGCGCCCCCGCCGCCCGGCGAGGTGCCTAGCTGCGCCGAGGGCGGTGTGCTGGGGGTTCTGGCAGGTGTCATCGGCTCGCTCCAGGCGCTTGAGGCGATCAAGATTCTACTGGGCACGGGCGAAATTCTCTCCGGACGGCTCCTGCTCTTCGATGCGCTTGCCACCGATTTTCGCGAGGTACGCATTCGCAGAAATCAGCAGTGCCCCGTCTGTGGCGATGCCCCGACGATCACGGAGCTGGTGGACTACGAGCAGTTCTGTGGTTCTCCCTTCCCACGCTCGCTAGACGAGTCGGAAGAGTTGGCGGTGTTGCTGGCATAAAAGGTGGATTTGGAGTGATAGCTCATGACGATAGCAGCCCTGAAGTCTCTGCCAACCGATCGACAGAGCCTGGAGGCCGCGATGGCCCAGGCGCTCTACCAGGAGGGAAATTTCCTCCGAAAACCCGTTTCAATCCTGGACCGTGTGGGGGACACACCGCTCCTCAAGGTGTGCAACCTGAGCACCGAGTGGGGCGTCTCTCCCGCCGTCGAGGTCTATGCCAAGGCGGAGTGGTTCAACCCTGGCGGCTCCGTGAAGGACCGTGCAGCCCTCAGCATCATTGAGGAGGCCGAGCGCCGGGGCTGGCTGACCAAAGATAAAATTCTCATCGATAGCACCAGCGGCAACACGGGCATCGCCTACGGCTGGATTGCCGCCTCTAAGGGCTACCGGGTGACGCTCGTCATGCCCGAAAATGTTTCCGAAGAGCGCAAGAAGACCCTGCGCGCCTATGGCGTTGAGCTCATCTTCACCAGCCCCTTCGAGGGTAGCGACGGGGCCATCAAGCGCGTGCGCGAGATTGTCGCGGCGGAGCCGGAGCGTTACTGCTACGCCAACCAGTATGACAACCCCGCCAACTGGCAGGCCCACTTTCTGGGAACTGGCCCCGAAATCTGGAGCCAGACGCAGGGCACGCTTACTCACTTCCTCGCCGGTATTGGAACGAGCGGCACCCTGATGGGAACCGCCCGCTTTTTGCGCTGCATGGACCCGGAGATCGAGATTATCGGGGTCCAACCAGAGGACGAGCTGAGCGTGATCGAGGGACTCAAGCATCTGGAAAGCTCCATCGTTCCCGGTATCTACGAGGATAGCCTGCTGGACCGCACGCTCTTTGTCGGCTCGGCGGAGGCGTACGAGATGACGCGCGCCCTGAGCATCCGCGAGGGTTGGTTCGTGGGTTTCAGCGCAGGGGCGGCGATGCACGCCGCGCTGTCCCTGGCGCGTTCCCTGGAGGAGGGCGTCATCGTCACGGTTTTGCCTGATGGCGGGGCCAAGTACCTCAGCCTGATTGATTGACGCGCCCTGGGCCGCCCGGTATACTGGGCGCGGGTTGGCCCTCGTGGGTTGGCCCGGAGTCTATCGGCGATTTAGCGAAATCAAAGGAGAGACGCTATGGCTTTTGAATTACCACCCCTTCCCTATGACTACACGGCGCTGGAACCCCACATTGATGAGGAGACCATGCGCCTGCATCACGACAAACATCATACCGCCTACACCAACAACTTGAATGATGCGCTGAAGGGAACCGAGTGGGAGGGCAAGGATATTGAAGAGATTCTCCAGAACCTGAACAGTCTGCCTGATGACATCCGCGCGAAGGTGCGCAACAACGGGGGCGGCTATGCCAACCACACCCTGTTCTGGGAGTTGATGAGCCCCAACGGCGGCGGCTCCCCCACGGGTGTTCTGGCCGATGACATCAATGCCAAATTTGGCAGCTTCGATGCCTTCAAGGAAGAGTTCCAGAAGAAGGCCATCGGGCAATTCGGCTCCGGCTGGGCCTGGCTCTGTATGACACCCGCCGGGGAACTCCACCTCACCAGCACCGCCAACCAGGACACGCCAGTCATGGACGGGCATACGCCCCTGCTGGGCCTGGACGTGTGGGAGCACGCCTACTACAAGAAGTACGGTCCCGCGCGCGCCGATTACGCGAAGGCCTGGTGGAATGTGGTTGACTGGAACTATGTTGCCAAGTGCTACGATGCCTGCAAGGGCAGCTAGTCATTCGTGAGATGGATGAGACGCCCCGCTTCATGCGGGGCGTTTTTCTTGTGCCCTTGTCCCTTCTGACCACTTCCTGTAGTATTGCCCCAAACGACGGGCAGAGGACTTTTCACTCATTAGGAGAATCGAAAATGAGCAAGGACACGCTCACCATCACGGATAATCGTACAGGACAGAGCTACGAGCTCCCCATCACCCACGATACCATCCAGGCCAAAGATCTGCGCCAGATCAAGGTAAATGACGATGACTTTGGCATGATGTCCTACGACCCGGCTTTTACCAATACCGCCTCCTGCACCAGCAGGATCACCTACATCGATGGCGACAAAGGCATCCTTGAGTATCGCGGCTATCCTATTGAGGCACTTGCGGAAAAAAGCACCCACCTGGAAGTGGCGTATCTGCTCATCTATGGAAAGCTCCCCACGCAGGAAGAGCTGGACAAGTGGAGCTACAAGATTATGCACCACACCTATATCCACGAGAATATGGTCCAGTTGATGAAGGCGTTCCGCTACGACGCCCACCCGATGGCGATGCTCATCAGCTCGCTCGCCGCGCTGCGCACCTTCCACCCGGAATCCAAGAACTTTCAGGATCCGGCCATCCTTCAGAAGCAGATATTCCGCATCCTGGGCAAGCTTCCGACCATCGCCGCGTTTGCCTACCGCCACCGGATTGGCCGCCCCTTCAACTATCCGGATGCCTCGCGCGGCTACACGGGCAACTTCCTCTACATGCTGGACCACATGAATGAGAGCGACTACGAGG
>JACCSL010000730.1 GCA_013812995.1 Ardenticatenales bacterium
GCGCAGCCCGAGCGTGGTGTTCCACGGTACCAGCAGCAGCTCCAGCAATGAAAAACCGATGCCTGTGCCTGTGGCCCCATACCAGGCCGCGCGGAACGCGTCCCAGTGGGCGCTCGGCAGAACAAAGGGAAAAAAGGGATTGCCCGTTCCGATCAGGTTTCGCAGGTAGCTGGGACAGCCCACCAGCCCCGCAACGAGCGAGAAGGCCACCAGCGGCGCGAGGGCGGTTCGCCGCCGAACCGCTAGAATGAAGAGCACTCCAAGCACTGGCGTGATGAAGGAGAGATATTTCACCCCCATCGCAAAGCCCGCGAAGGCCCCGGCCACCCAGTGCCAGCGGCTTTCCGGCTGCTCGCGCCAGCGCAGGAGCGCCCAGAGCGCGCCCACCTGGTAGGCGGCCAGCGCCAGGTCCAGGTAGCTCCACCCGGCCAGGAGCGGCACCATCTGAATCGTCACCGCGAGCGCCAGGACCAGAGACGCGCTGATCTCCGGCAGAAAGCGGCGCGTCATCTGCCAGAGGAGGGCGAGCGCCAGCAGATAATAAAACCAGTGGAGCAGGGCTGGCGTTGCATCCCCCCCTAGCTGGTACGCGGGGGTGAAAAGCGCCTCGATCAGGACCGGGAAGAAATAGGGCGCGGCCTTCTGGCTCTGAAAGAGCGAGCCCTGCGCTAGCCACAACTCGGGGAGGCGCACATGGTAGAGCAGCGCATCAAACGAGGTCGGAGGCTGGAGTGCCTGAAGCAGCGGGAGCATGACCATCACGACCAGCAGTGGCAGAAGCAGGCGCGGCAGCGCCGGAAGCCCCGGCAGTGGCCCCCGCTGCCACCAGAGCAGCGCAATGCCCAAAGCGAGCAGCAGGATGGTTGCCCAGAGGGGAGGAAGGAGCACCATTCCAACCGCGAGCCAGAGCAGGCCAACCGCGCCCAGCCCCAGCAGTCCGGCGAGCAGCCATTGCTCTTCCGTGGTAGCGGGCAGAGCCATCGCCCGGACCAGGGTCCACCCGATGCCCAGCGCGGCGACCAGCAGGGCGAGTGCCGCCAGCGCCGCGCGCAGCGGAGCCAGCAGCGCCGCGAGTTCGGGCAGGAAGAGATCAATCTGGAGAAAGCCCAGCGTGACGCTCAGCACCGTTCCCCAGAGTAGGGTCAGTGCAAAGAGGGCCTGGCTCGCCGCACGGGCTCTCATCCTTGGTACCGCAACCGCATAACTGTGTAGCCTGCCTTGAGAATCTCGTTTTTCGAGATTTTGGAGGCTCCCCGCTGGCGGTCCGCAAAGAGAATGGGCACCTCACCGATGCGCCACCCCTTGCGCTGCACCTTGAAGAGCATCTCGATCAGGAAGGAGTACCCATTCGAGAAAATCGCGTCCAGGTCGATAGACTCCAGCACCTCACGCCTATAGAGGCGAAAGCCCGCCGTGCAATCGTTCGGGGTGAGCCCCAGAACGGTCTTGGCGATGCGATTGGCTCCCCACGAGAGCATCACGCGTTGCCAGTGCCAGTGGCGCGTGCCGCCGCCCGGCACGTAGCGCGAGCCAATCACCACATCCCGCTCGGCCCCCAGACGGAGCAGGTCGGGAATGTAGCGCGGGTGGTGAGAGAAATCGGCATCCATCGTCATAACGTGGGATATCCCAAGCTCGAAGGCCCGGTGAAACCCCGCGACGTAGGCAGTACCCAGACCCAGCTTGCTGCTGCGGTGGATAACATGGACGCGCTCGTCCTGGGCGGCAAGCGCATCGGCAATCTCCCCTGTGCCATCGGGCGAGTTATCATCCACGATAATCAGGTGAAGCGGGTAGGGGAGAGCGAGAATCAGATGGCTCAACTCCGGGATATTCTCGCGCTCATTGTATGTCGGGATAATGACTGCAGTTGTCACAAAACAGCGACCTCCAAAAATAGCTTAAACTATCATTTTATAGGCAATTGCCCGATTCGGTAAGCAGATAGCGATACCACAAGGTTCAGATGGGCGACATTGCGCGGGCTGCTTCGTTGTCCTACAATGAATTGTTATGAAAGAACAAAGTAAAGAAAAGCTCACTGGCAGTATCGTGCGGCAGCGCATGGAGGAGCTGGCTCCCCCCGCTCTTGCCGAATCGTGGGACAATGTGGGCTGGCAGGTCGGCGGGGACACGGTGGAGGTCCGCGCCATCCTGGTTTCCCTGGATGTCGATCAAGAGGTGGTAGAGGAAGCCGCTCGCCACCGCGCCACCCTCATCGTAGCTCATCATCCGATTCTCTTTCGCGGGCTGAAGCGCATCGACCCGACCACCTACCAGGGCGGCATGCTCCGTCGGCTGCTCTGCGAGGATATCTCTGTCTTTGCCGCGCACACAAACCTGGATGCGGTCCGGGGCGGTGTCAACGATGCCCTGGCGGAGGTGCTTGGCCTTGTTCCCACCCACCCCCTCCAGGCCGTGCGCGGAGCCCCCGAGGGATGGGGCTTTGGGGCGGTCTGCGAGATGGACAGTGTCACGACGGAAGAGATGGTACGACGTGTCGTGCAGGCTCTGGGCGTGGCCCAGCCGCGTGTGACGCGCGGGCGTGGGGCCACGCCCCAACACCAGCGGGTGGCCCTGCTGGGCGGCAGCGGAGCCTCCATGATAGACGACGCGCTACGAGCCGGATGCACCCTCTACATCACCGGAGAAGTCAAGTACCACGAGGCGCAGGACGCCGCTCGCGCCGGGCTAACGCTGATCGAGGCGGGGCATTTTCACAGTGAGCGCCCAGTGCTACGACGGCTGGTGGACTGGCTGGCACCGCTGGGGGTGCCAATTGTTGAGTCAACGCAGGTAACATCGCCCTTTGAGGCAGATTGGAAAGAAGGTGTTGGATGAGTTGGGGATCACAACTACTGGACTTACAGGAAGTTGAGAATGGGCTGCGTGACTCCATTGGGGCTTACAAGCAGATCCAGAAGCAGCTAAGCGAGACCACGCCCGAGCGGCAGGCCCGCGAGGGGTATGAGCAGGCGATTGCCGCCGAGCGAGAGGCCCGTGCCCGCCAGCAGAATCTCAATCTGGAATGGCAGGGCATGATCCAAAAGATCGATGAAGAAGAGAAGCGACTCTATAGCGGCGAGGTCAAGAATCCCAAAGAGCTATCCAATCTCCAGCTTGAGGTCGAGATGCTCAAGAAGCAGCGCGAAAAGCTGGAGGAGCAGGCCTTGGCACTCATCGAAGAGGTGGATGAGTGGACAAGCCGCGCCGCCGCGACGAAAGCGGCCTACGAAAAAGTCGAGCAGGATCAGCGCGACCGCCAGATCAGCCTGGAAGAGCAGGAGAAGAAGCTCAAGCGGCAGATCTCAATCCGCCGGGCGCAGCGGGAAAAAATGCTCGTGACCATCGATCCGACGGCACTGGAACAGTACCGCTATGTGCAGCGCCTCAAGAATGACACCCATGCGGTCTCCACATTGCGCGAGGGC
The DNA here is from genome assembly GCA_013812995.1 of Ardenticatenales bacterium. GTDB lineage: Bacteria > Chloroflexota > Anaerolineae > Ardenticatenales > Ardenticatenaceae > JACCSL01. The sequence continues at coordinate 3,432 of JACCSL010000730.1, forward strand.
GTCTGTACCTCCTGCCACATTGAGGTGAGCGCGGCCAAGCGGGACACCGTGGAGCGGGTCAACTCTGAAACCACCAAACTGGTGACCTGTGGCAACTGTGGGCGAATCCTGGTGAACTGACCGATGCCGACCCAAATAGAGCGCCCCGACATGATTGCCGGGGCGCTCGCTTTTTGGGGACTAGAAAGTAGAGGATCCTATGTCTGCCCGAAGTAACCTGATCTGGCCCGCCCTGATCGTTCTGACCCTCTTCTCGATTCTGACAAACCTCTACCTTTTCAGACAGACTGCCCAGCTACAGGCACAGATTGCCACCATTGCCGCAACAGCGGAAGAGGCGCGGACTGACGTCGCGCAGCAGCGCAAGGACACCGAGAATGTGCAGCGCCAGATCGACGCGCTCTCGAACGCGGCGGGGTTGGCGCTGGCGAACGTCGAGGCTCAGCTGGGCGCGCTGGAGACGCAGGTCTTCACCATGACGGTGCCTATCAATGAGCAGATTCCCATCCACATCAGCTTCCCCTTCGCGGAAACCTTCGCGGTGCCCATCAACACCACCGTGCCCATTAACCTGACC
>JACCSL010000745.1 GCA_013812995.1 Ardenticatenales bacterium
TCTATATCCACTTCCTCCCGCAAGAATCGCATGAAAAAACGCACCATATTGGGGTCAGAATTCGCAAAGTTTACTTGAGTTCTGGCCTTCGTACCTTCGGCCCAATACAGCATGCAACCAGCCATATGTAATGAACTTCCTTCTCGCGCTTTGCTGCGACCAGCTTCCTGATAGGCAATACGAAACTCTCGAAACTTCTCCCGATTCGCCTGTGCACCTGCACTCTGTGCTTTGAAGGAGCGCTGTTGTTTGGTCAACTGTGCCTTCTGCTCCTCAGTCAACTCAATATCCCGAACCCATACGCTGACGGACGCTTTTGACACACCCAGGATACGGGCGATCTCGTTAATGGCTTTTCCTTCCTGCCGCAGCCGTCTTGCTTCCTTACGTAGCTCAGGTTTCATAAATTCCTCCTGTAAATGGTGCATTAGATTAGAACTTATGTTCTGTGTCTATTGTACGAAAAAGGAGGCGGATGTCAATATAGTTATAGGTTGAATAGCATGTATTTTACATTAAAGTTTTTGTATTGATGGGGAAAACAACAAAAAGCAGCAATCTTTCGATTGTTGCTTTTTGTTTATATGGTGGCGACGGGATTCGAACCTGTAACCTATACTTTATGAGTGTATTGCTCTGCCATTGAGCTACGCCACCTTATATTTTATAGTTGCGGGGGCAGGATTCGAACCTACGACCTCCGGGTTATGCTTACCACTACCGCTTTCACGGCCCACGTTGGTTTGTGGTCTGGACCATCCCTTCACCCTCGACTGTACGTTAGGGTGCCTGCCATCTGGCCTCTACACCTTCTCCTTTCGGAGCTTGGCTCGGGATTACCCTACCAGGGGTTTCCCCGACTTTGACAGGTTGTCACATACAGGTTTCCCCATATGCAGCCCATTGCAAGAGTAGCGCCCAAACACCAGATTGGTAGGAATGTTGATGTTTGCTGATTTAATAAAACCAGATTGCTATCCTTGCGGTATTGAGCCCGACGAGCTACCACTGCTCTACCCCGCGTCAACAAGGGCTATTCTACGCCTTTTCCAGGATATGTCAAATCGAAGATTATCCATGCAAAGTAAAAGGTTGGAGCCTTTTGCCTTTCCGTTCTCAGAGCAGCCCATAGGTCAGCAGCCCCGTCGCCAGAAGAAGCACCAGGGCATAGGGCCAGGTGGTGCGCAGAACCTCGCCCTCGCGGCCCGCGACATTGGCGGTGCTGGCTCCCACGAGAATCTTGGCGGGGGCGATCATGGAACCCAGCGCGCCCCCCGTGGTCTGCGCGGCGAGAATAGCGGGGACGGACATACCGGAGAGCGCCGCGACCTGCTGCTGGAGCGGGGCAAAGATAACATTGGAGTTGGTGTTGCTGCCCGTCATGAAAGAGCCCAGCGCCCCGATGAGAGGCGCGGCGAGTGGGTAGAGGCTGCGCGGGATGACACGCTGTAGGCCATCGGCGATGGCAAAGACCATGCCGCTGTTGTCCATAATAAGGGCCATTGCCACCAGCATCAGGATGCCCAATGTGGAAGCGATGGAACCAGCCAGGGTCTTGCGGAAGATGCGCTGTTCGGTACCTGGGGTGTAACGCCCGGCGGCGCGGTAGACAAGCATCGAGAGCAGCGCGGCGTAGGCGATGAGAGCCCCTGCATGGCCGAAGAGACTCACGGCGCGACCAGGGCCAGCGGGCACGACCCAACCGAGCCCGGTTCGTACCTCGGGAAAGGTGTAGGTGATCTCGATGCGGTTGAGCAGCAGGGTCAGAGATGGGATCAGATCAGCGGCTAGCACGATGAGCAGAAGCAAAAAGTAGGCACTCATGGCGACGGGTAACCGCTCGCGCAGGCGGGGGGCACCGGGGACGCGGGGCGCGGGCTCGCCGCGATAGGCGGGGAGGCGCGCCAGGGGAATGGCGGCGAGAAGACCCGCGCCGCCAGCACCGAAGGAGGCAATGGTCCAGAACCCGGCGGCAGCCAGGAAATACTGCGTTCCAGCCATTGTCAGGCCGACGAGGAGTACAAAGGGAGCGCTACGAAGTACACCGCGCCATCCCCCGCCCAGATGCGCGGCAGCCGCGCCGCAGAGCAAGGCCATCGCCCCGAGCAGCATCGCAGAAGGCAGGGCCAGGGTTTCGCCGGGTACGTCCGTGACAGCAACCAGGGTATAGAACGCAGAGCCCCCGCTGCCAAAGGTCACAGCCCAGCAGTGGGCTACCCCCGCCGCCACCACGGTCTGCACCGGGTCAAAGCCCATACCAATGAGCAGGGGTGTCACCACGGCCACGGGCACCCCGAAACCAGTCACTCCCTGGATGAAGGAGGCAAAAATCCAGGCAAGGATCAGGAGTTGGATCAGTCGATCTCCGGTCAGCCGCGCTACGCCCGCGCTGATATCCTGGATGGCCTCTGCCTCGTTGACCACATGGTAGAGAAGCAGCGCCATCCAGATAATGTATAGGACGTAGAGCGAGAGCAGCAGGCTACGAAGATGGGCGTAGAGGAGTAACTCGGGCGATACCTGGAAGAGGGCGAGCGCCAGCAGAAGCGCGATGGCCCACCCGGCCGTGCCCGCCCTGGCACCGGACCATCGTAGCCGGATCAATGCAAACAATACCACGAAGATAGGAAGCAGGGCGGCCAGCGACAGCCACAGAGTTGTGGTCATGGCATGGATGATGCGTCGAGTCGTTCCGCCTCGGCCCATTCCTCGGGCGTGTTGACGTTGAAAAAGGAGCGGAAGGCGGGATCAAAGGAACGAATCTCCTCCGCTGGTACCTCGCGCACGCGAACATCACGAAAGAAGTGAGTGATCTTCCGGCTGCCGCCCGCCAGTTGCGCCTCAATCACGGGTAGTGCACCCTTTCCATAGATGGCATGAAGCGTCTCCGGGAAGCCATCGGGCGCGATGACGGGAACGAGCACGTCGGCTTGTGGCTCTAGCCGGGCCAGGTGGTGGAGCAAGGAAAGATTCAGAAAGGGCATGTCCGTTGCCACAACAAGGACCCGGGCGTGCCGCGCCGCGCTCAAGGCGCTGGCAATGCCAGCGAGCGGCCCCTGCCCTGGCCCTGTCACGTCCGGCACGAAGCGGCAGAGCCCTGCCAGAAACTCGTAGCTCTCGGGCGTGTTGGTTATGACCATGACATCGTTGCTGAGGGCACACAGGCGGGCCACCACGCGCTCGATGAGACGCTCGCTCCCCAGCGTGAGCAGAGCTTTGTTCTGCCCCATCCGCGAGGAAGCGCCGCCCGCCAGCACAGCGGCAGAGAGATCGGAGATCACGAAGTCAACAGTCTCTGTCATAGAAAGCTCAATTATCCCTTATAGGGCCGAAAATTTGCTTGTTATCGTTAAGTTGGGCAGCTAAAATAGAGGCAATGGCACGGAAAGGCAAGAGCAAACTATGACAAATGAATTGATTTTGATCTTCAGTGCAGGTGCGGTCGGTTTTTTGATGGGCGCGGCAGCCCTGCTCCTGCTGCGGGAGCGGCCAGGAGCCCGGCGCTTCTGGGAAACCGGGGGCGAAGCCTACGCTGTCGAGGATCTGGGGCAGACCGACAAGCAGGAGGATACCCACGACCAGCGCGGCCTCCCTACCAGCTTCGTCGAGGCAACCACGGGACGAACCCCCCCCATGCACCTTACAGCGCGCAGCGGCTCGCCCGTTGCCATGCTCACGGCAGAGGGCGGCGAGCTGGGCGGGCGCTCCTGGCTCCTGCGCTATGCGGCCAGCACAACGATTGGGCGCTTCGATGATTGCGACATCGCTGTGAATGACCACGGGGTGTCCCGGCTGCACGCCCAGATTACCCATCGCACCGACGCCGCAACGGCCCATGAGTTTGCCATCTTTGATTACTCCTCGATGAATGGAACGATGGTGAATGGGCAACCCATCAATGCGGTGGCCTCGCTCCAGGATGGAGACACCATCCACATCGGCAACACTCGCTTCATCTTTCACCGTGTGCGCGGCGACTGAGAGATGCTCCTCCCCCATCGACAACCCCTCCCCACCCGTTTTACGATGTTAGCCCGTAAAGCCCAGGTGCTTGCAGCCCTGAGATATAAGGGCTTCGCCTGCTTTAGCCGCTTACAGGGCTTCTCAGAAGTCGCAGGCAATCATAATCTCAATCGTAACTCGTAATCGGTCGTTCAGACCGACCGATTACGAGTTACGATAGCGACAACGATACCGTGTGCTACCGAAGCACGCCTCATAAAACGGGACTCCCAAGAAACCTCAGTGGGAAAAGATGGCGCTCCTGAGCCCGACCCGGTGGGAAAACCAGTATCCGCTCAACCTTCTCTCCAACGCAGTCAAATTTACCGAGCGCGGTCACGTCACGGTGCGGGTGGCTCCAACGCACCTGCCGGGAATAGATGCGAAGGCCCCTGAGCGGGATGGAGTGTTGGTGAGTGTGCAGGATACAGGCCGGGACATGTTGCCGGAGGAAGCGCCCCAGGTCTTTTCTGAGTTTGTACAGATGGAGGGGGGACGTAGCAAGGGCGGCAC
>JACCSL010000763.1 GCA_013812995.1 Ardenticatenales bacterium
TGGCGGCGCGCCCTCCACGATGGGACCATCGAAGGAACCACGCTCCCCACGCGCACTCTCTCGCTGAGCGGCTCCCTGGCCGAGACTTCTCCGGCCAGCACTGCTGAGGGCATTGAGGTCAAGTTTCGCCCGGACCCGACGATCTACGATGGGCGCTTCGTCAACAATGGCTGGCTCCAGGAGTTGCCCAAGCCCATCAGCAAGCTGACCTGGGACAACGCGGTGATGCTCAGCCCCGCCACGGCTAGTTCCCTGGGCGTGAGCAATGGCGATGTCGTCGAGCTTGCCAATGGCGAATTCACCGTTCGCGCCCCGGTCTGGGTCATGGCGGGCCACGCGGATAACTCTGCCACCGTCACGCTGGGCTATGGCGGCACGCGAGTGGGGCGCGTGGGCGAGGGGCTGGGATTCAACGCCTACGCCATTCGCACCTCTGCTGCGCCCTGGATTGCCACGGGCGTGCAGATTCGCCCCACCGGCGAAACATACAAGCTCGCGACCACGCAGGCCCATCACCAGATGCATGACCGACCCATCGTTCAGGAAAATACGCTGGAGGGATACCGCAAGCACCCGACCTTCTCCCACATTCACATTCCTGGCACGGAGGCAGAGAGCGAGGAGGGAGGCCAGATTCCCTCGCTCTATCCAGAGTACGAGTACACCGGCTACCGCTGGGGGATGACCATCGACCTGACGACCTGCATCGGCTGCAATGCCTGCACCGTGGCCTGCCAGGCGGAGAACAACATCCCCATCGTCGGCAAAGAAGAAATCATGCGCAGCCGCGAGATGCACTGGCTACGCGTGGACACCTATTTCCAGGGTGAGCCGGGGAATCCCGACGCGGCTTTCCACATGCCGGTGCCCTGTATGCACTGCGAGAAAGCCCCCTGCGAGCCGGTCTGTCCCGTGGCGGCCACCGTGCACGACGCGGAGGGGCTGAACAACATGGTCTATAACCGCTGTGTCGGCACGCGCTACTGCTCGAACAACTGCCCCTATAAGGTGCGCCGCTTCAACTTCCTGGAATACATGGATGACGAGGCCCCGATTCTGAGCATGCTGCGCAACCCCGATGTGACGATTCGCAGCCGGGGCGTGATGGAAAAATGCACGTACTGCATCCAGCGCATCAGCTCCGCCCGCATTGAGGCGCAGAAGGAGGGGCGATCCATCCGCGAGGGCGAGGTCATTACCGCCTGCCAGGCCGCGTGTGCGGTCCAGGCTATCATCTTCGGCGACATCAACAATGAAGAGAGCGCAGTCCTGGCGAGCAAGGCGCACCCGCTGAACTACGCTCTCCTGGCCGACCTGGGCACACAGCCGCGCACCACCTACCTCGGGGCGGTTCGCAACCCCAACCCGGAGCTGTCGCAGGAGGAGGGATGATTTTATGTTGAACGAAGCCAAGCAAGAGTCCGTACCTATCCAACGGGATGCGCCGCCCGTTCTGGAAGCGGGCCACACCTACGGCTCGATCACTGACAAGATTAGCTCCATCGTGCTCGCGCGGCCCGTCGAGCGCGGCTGGATGATCGGCATCGTGATCAGCTTCATGCTGACAATCCAGCTCTTCACCGCCATCACCTGGCTGCTGCTGAAGGGGATCGGCATCTGGGGCAACAACTACCCGGTGATGTGGGCCTTCGACATCATCAACTTCGTCTGGTGGATCGGCATCGGTCACGCCGGAACGCTGATCTCCGCCATCCTCTTGCTCCTGCGGCAGCAATGGCGCACCTCGATCAACCGCTTTGCCGAGGCTGTGACTCTCTTTGCCGTGATCAACGCGAGCTTCTATCCACTGCTGCACACGGGGCGACCCTGGCTGGACTACTGGCTCTTTCCCTACCCCAACACGATGGGCCTCTGGCCGCAGTTCCGCAGCCCGCTGATCTGGGACGTTTTCGCTATCTCGACCTACGCGACCGTCTCGATGCTCTTCTGGTATGTCGGCCTGATTCCCGACCTCGCCACGCTGCGGGACCGCTCGAAGAATCGCTACGCCAGGATCATCTATGGGTTGTTTGCGATGGGGTGGCGCGGTGCGGCCCGCCACTGGCGGCGCTACGAGCAGGCATACTTCCTGCTGGCGGCGCTCTCTACGCCGCTGGTTATCTCGGTTCATACCATCGTGAGCTACGACTTCGCCTTCTCCGTGGTGCCAGGCTGGCACTCGACGGTCTTCCCGCCCTACTTCGTGGCGGGCGCGCTCTTCGCTGGCTTCGCGATGGTCTTGCTCATCTCCATCCCGCTGCGCCGCATCTATGGGCTGGAAGATTTCATTACCCTGCGCCACATCCGCAACATGGCTATCATCATGCTCGTCAGCGGCCTTGGCGTGAGCTACGGCTACCTGACGGAGATTTTCACCGCGTGGTACAGCGGGAATCCCTATGAAATTCAGCTCTTTCAGGAGCGCTTTTTCACAGGGCCTTATGTGTGGGCAGCCTGGCTGATGATCTTCTGCAACGTCGTTGCCCCGCAGGTGATCTGGATTCGCAGCGTCCGCTCGAATATGCTGGTGCTCTGGATTGTCTCTTTGCTGGTCAGCATTGGGATGTGGTTCGAGCGCTTCATCATCATCGTCCAGAGCCTGCACCGCAACAACATTCCCTCGACGTGGGAGTTCTATAGCCCCACCTTCTGGGATCTTGCGATGTACACAGGAACCATCGGCTTTTTTACCTTCCTCCTGCTCCTGTTTATCCGTTTCCTACCCGTCATCTCGATCTTCGAGATGCGCGAGCTTCTATCGAAAACAGAGTCCGCCCAGGAGCCGCACCATGATAGACCATCCTGAAACCACACCAGGCGACCCTGGCTTCAAGCGCCCGCCGGTTCCGAGGGTTGCGCTGCCACACGAGCATGGGGAGATACGCGAGTTCGCTGACACCCGCGATCTCGCCCCGATGCCCGGCTCCATCTATGGCCTGATGGCCGAGTTCGATGATGCCCAGCTTCTTGCCGATGCCACGCGGGCGGCACGGGAGAAAGGCTATCACAAGATTGAGGCGTATACCCCCTTCCCCGTGCACGAGGTCACCGAGGCACTTGGCTTCCACAAAACTGCAGTGCCCTGGGTGGTTCTGACCGGAGGTGTCATCGGGCTTATCCTGGGCTTTGCGCTCCAGTACTGGACGCAGGTCATCGACTACCCGCTCAACGTGGGCGGGCGACCGTTCAACAGCTGGCCGCTCTTCGTCCCGGTCACGTTCGAGGTCACCATCCTCTTCGCGGCGCTCTCGGCGGTCTTCGGGATGCTGGCGATGAATGGGCTGCCCATGCCCTACCACCCGGTCTTCAATGTGGAGC
>JACCSL010000773.1 GCA_013812995.1 Ardenticatenales bacterium
CCGCAGCAGCGAGGTCGTGAAGGCGCAGGTTCTCCATAATGGGCGACGCACGCGCAATCGCATCCTCAACGGCGAAAATCTACGCCGCCATCGGGGGCCAAAAGTCTCCAAAGGGCGCGTCAGCATCCGTCGGCAGCGCTATGCCTATCAGCCGGGGGACCTGGTGCGCTACGAGGCGCAAGTCTACCGCGTGCAGGGCATGGGGGGCTACGGGCGCAACCTCAAGCTGGCTGGGCGCGCCAAAGAGGTCAAGGCCACCCTGGTTTCCCCGCTGCGCTGGCGCAAGGGCATCTGCCAACAGGTGCGCTAACTCCTACCCAGACAGCCGATGTGGGAGTTGACCTTTCAGCGGTCAGCCTTGCACTCAGCAAAGTGTGTCTTGGCCGCTCCATTCCTCCCCCGGCTCAAAGCCGGGGGTTCCCTGGAGCTAACGTCTATGGATGATCCACAACAACTTTATATGTTTGAGTGGCTGGCGAAGCGGCTGAACGATATGGATCAGCTGCACCTGTTGGACCGTTTTCTTCTGGTCAATGCAAGGCCCTCCCCCATCACCTTTCAGCTGTTGCAGACGCGGGCGGCCCTTCTGAAACGACGCGGGGATCTCGTCGAGGCCATTGAGACCCTACTGCGCATTCCTCCGGAGCAGCGCGACGATGAGGCCATTGTGCTTCTCATCGAATGTGCCGCTGTGGGTCAGCGCCTGCTCGACTATGCTGCCTTACTGGAACAGATTCAAGACTGGGAACAGGGTCCCCGCGTACAGCGGCTCATCCGGGCGCTCGCTGCCCTGCCCGAGGAGATGATTCTTTCCCTGATTCGCCATCTCTGTCAGCTTGCGCCCCGCTATGGCTACCTGGTCTGGCAGGAGGTGGCTCCTATCCTGCGGCATCCTGCTCAACGGCTTCAGTTGATTCATCTGCTGGGTGAGGGGGACGGGCGATACGGGGCCTATCTGGAGCTTCCGCCGAACGAGATTTATCACTATCTGGCAAGAGAGGTGAAAGCGCACCGCCTGCCCGACACCTACCTCGATGCTCTCATCGAGGCGGGGCTTCTGAGCCCAGGGCCAAGTGGTATCGCGGGTTTCTTCGCCGAGTGGGCACGCCGCCACCTGAGCCGGGGCAGTGCCGAGAGCGTCCAGGCGATTCAGCAGCGATTCGAGCAGGCTCTGCCCTGGCTCTCGACCGCCCAGCAGGAAAGCATCACCACGCAGTTGATGGATGCGCTACAGCGGGTCGGGCTGGGCGAGAACGCGGTCTGGCTGGCCTGCTCGCGCGTGGAGGATGCCCTTCGGGAATCGAACTTTGAACGGGCAGAGGTCTGGCTTCGCGAGGCAAGGAATCGTATCAGCACAATGCCCCCCAACAATCGCAGTAGTATGCTCGGCCTCATCAAACAGTTGGACGAGCATCTCCAGCAGGCCCGCCATGCATTTACCTCCTCGTTTGCGCCGCGCTATGGCAGTGACCCCGGCTTGGCCCCCATCCTGAAGCTCTACGGCATCGAGGCTATCGATGCGTTCTGGGCGGACCTGGCGGAGGTTCTGGAGGAAAACGAGTATGTGGTACGCCAGCTGGTGGAACGGTTGGAGCAACTTCAGCAGGTCGCGCAGCAGAGCGGTAGCGGTACCACCACGATTCATAGTCTGAGCCAGCTCGCTCGTAATGTCTCCCGCATGGAGCTGACCGATAGTGCCCGACTGATCTTCAAAAAGGTTGGCAAGACGATTCGACTCATCGCCCTCTACGCCAACCACGACGCCTATGACGAGGCGCTCAAGCAGCGCTGGGAACTCCTGAATCGTCTTCGATAACCCCTATCATTACTCATGCAAAACCCTTTGACGCTACCTTCCTCCCACCGCCTGACCTGGGTGGTTGCACTCCTTCTACTGTTGAGCAGCTTCGCGCTGTATACCGCAACACTCGTTCCCGGTCCCTTCGATGGCGATTCCGGGGAGTTTCAGTACCTGCCGCGCATCCTGGGTCTGCCTCACCCAACGGGCTTTCCGCTCTACCTGATGAGCGGCTGGCTCTGGTCGTGGCTCCCCGTTGGCACCCTGGCCTGGCGCATGAACCTTTTCTCGGCATTCTGCGCGGCCGGTACCATCGGGCTGCTGTTCCTGCTGCTGCGTTCGTTGGGGCTGCGTTGGGTCGCCTCGGTGGGCGGCGCGATGGCGCTGCTGCTGGCCCCGGGGTTCTGGCGCTACGCGGTCGTGGCCGATGTGTATGCCATGCACACCTTGCTGCTGGCTGCCGCGCTCTTCCTCTGGCATCACTGGTCGATGGCGCTGGACAGGGGCGAGGTTGCCTGGACACCGTTCTGGCAGGCCGCCTTCGTCACGGGGCTGGGGCTCACCAACCACCCGACGTTCGCCTTCATTCTCCCTGCCGTGCTGCTCTTCGTGCTGGCTCACCTGACCCGCTTCCTGGCTGGGAACCGGCTGGCACTACTACGCAACCTGCTTATTGGGGGGCTGCTCTTCGCGCTGCCGGGTCTTCTCTATCTGTATGTACCGCTGCGCCTCTGGATGCTCGGGCCGGGCGATCTGTCGCTGGGAATGGGCGAGCACCGGGCCAAGGGGATTATTACACCCTACATTGCCTGGGATACGGACAGCGTGCTTGGCTACCTGACAGGGCGCTCCTTTATCTCGGGATTGACACCGGAATGGTGGCGACTACCAGAGGCTCTTCCTGAGCTTCTCGTCGCGGATTTTGGAATTGCCATAGCTCTGTTGGGGCTGCTCGGAACGCTGTTTTGGCTCTGGCAGCGACCTCGCTCATTCCTGCTGCTGGCCACGCTTTTTCTGCCCTCGGCCACCTATGGAATCACCTTTGTTGCCAGCATTGCCGCCATTGGCGAGACGCTGGACCCCGCGACCTATCTCCTGCCGGCGCTCCTTGTCTTTTCGCTCTGGGTGGCGCAGGGGCTGGATAGTCTCGTGGCACCGCTGGCGGCGGCCACGAGGCGCGCGGGGGTGGCAGAGGGCGCGGCCCTCGCGCTGCTGCTGCTGGCGCTCGGTAGCCACCATTGGGGCAGCGAGCTACCGGTCCGGGCAGACCGAGAAAAGAGTCTGGCGATTCGGCGCTACTGGAGTGAGGTGCTGGCTTACCCGCTGGAGCCGGGGGCGGCACTGACGGGTCACTGGGGAGACCTGACCGCCTTCTGGTACTTCCAGCATGGCGAGGAACGGCGACCAGATCTGTGGGCGATCTTCCCGCCGGACATTGAGCAGATAGAGCAGTGGCTGGCGAAGAGTGGGCGACCCCTCTATCTGGCGGGGCCGCTCCTTGATTGGGGTCCTGAGCTGGCGGAGCGGTACAGCCTGGTTCCCTGGGGTATCCTGGTTCGCATTGCGCCCCCAGAGGTTCCCGCTCTGTTTCCCCCGCTGACCTCCCGCCAGGTTGTCTTCAATGACCAACTCCAGTTGGAGGGGTATCGCATGGAGGCTCCTGGGCCAGGGCAGCGACAACTCTGGCTGGCCTGGCATACCACCGCGCCCACCTCCCGCGACCTGTCCGTGTCGCTGCGACTACACAGCGCGGATGGCAGTGTGCTCCTCCAAAAGGATGGGCGGCTTGCCAGCCTGTGGTATCCCGACGGTACACTGCCCGCCGGGCTGCCCCTCCTGACAGTCTTCGATCTGGAGCTACCCGCTGAGCTGCCTGCCGAGACGGTGGCCCGGATCGTGGTCTACGACCCGGCGACCTCGCAGCCTTTGTTCAGCGCGGCGGGCGACGAGGTCGTGGAGCTGGGGCCCTTCCGGTAGGCTAGTCAAACATTTTCTCAACGGCTTCCAGGAGTTGCAGCACATCGAACGGCTTATCGATGCACCCCTGCGCACCAATCTCATCTGCCCAGGCGTTGGCATTGTGGGCCGCTGTCATCACGAGGATAGGGATGTTTAGTTTTTGTTCCTTGAGGTGGCGCGCGAAGCCCCAGCCATCCATGATGGGCATCCGCATATCGA
>JACCSL010000801.1 GCA_013812995.1 Ardenticatenales bacterium
GCGCAGCACATTGGCGTCCCAGTCAATGCACCAGATCGCTCCCACCTCCCAGCCCAACCGCTCCCCCACAATCTTCAGAATCCAGGGGGACGCGTCATTGAAATGTTTGGACTCGGCCAGCAGAACACTGAGAGTGTATTGAATGAGAAGGCGTTTCTGCGCACCCTCCGCTACGGCGAGGGCGCGCACCTCCTCAGCGTAGCGGCGCGCCATCTCGATAGGGCCGCTCAAAAGAGTCGCCACGCGCTGGACCAGGGGCAGATCCGCCTGGTTGAAGGCGTGGGGCTCCGTGGAGTCGATCTCCAGAAGCCCCAGCGATTGACCATGCCAGGACAGGGGCACGGCGAGGTAGGAGCGGAGGGGGGTACTGGGCTGATAGGCAGTCACCTCAAAATCCCCGACCAGAAAAGGCTCTCCCGTCTCAATGACCTGCCAGAGTCGCCCCCGCCCGCGCGGCAATGATTGTCCCAGTGCATTAGCCGCGTGGGGTCCCCAGGCCGCGCGGATGACCAGGGATTCTTTTTCGACCAGGGCGATTGAGCCCCCTGTGAAGGCGATAAGGGGGTTTAGATGCTCCAGCACAGCGGAGAGAATATGGTCCAGGTTGGCCTCGCCTGTCGCAGCCTGGGCGATCCGGTTCAGGAGCTCCGCCTCGGCCAGCGCCCGGTCCAGTTGTTCCGTGGTGGTGGCGGCAAGCTGCTCCTTGCTTCGTTGCTCGACCTCGCGCGCCGCTTCCGCCTCGGCCAGCAGTTGAGCGCGCGCCTGCTCGCGCCGTCTGTGCCGGGCCGTCACGCGACTGACCACGAGCGCCACAAGGGAAAAAACCGCCAGGCGCACGCTATCTGCGAAGGAGAAACTGAGGGTATATTCCGGCGGAGTGAAAAAGTAGTTCAGAACCAGGAGCGAGAGGAAGGTAGCCAGCAGCCCTACCCCCACCCCCCCAAGCCAGGAAGAGGCCACGACCGCGATGAAGAAAAGTGGTGTCCGGCTCTGCTGCATGATAGGCCAGAGAAGCAGCTCTAACAGGAGTGCGAGCGCGACGGTCAGCGGTGCAGTCAGATAGCGCAGCAGGGGTGAGCGGAGCATGAGTCGGCTTCTTTCCTCAACCTCAAAGACACAAGTAGGGGAATGATAAGGAGAACAGGCACCTTGACAAGCGATGGTGGACTCTACAACAATAGAGCCACCGCAAGCAGCTAAGGAGTCTGGGTTAAAACGATGAGGATAAAAATTTGGGGCGCACGCGGCTCTATTCCCACCCCACAGACCTCCCAGGCCATCCGCGACAAGATTATCAGCGCCCTTGAGGGGGCCGCCGAGCTGGACCTGGATGATCCCGAGGCTATCTCTGCGTATGTCGAGTCCCTGCCGCTCCATATTCGGGGCACCATCGGGGGCAACACGGCCTGCATCGAGGTGGAGGCCGATGGGCAGACGATGATTCTCGATGCGGGCTCGGGCATCCGGGCCCTGGGTCAAGCACTGATGGCTGGCCCCTGCGGGCGCGGTGAGGGTGTAGTTCATCTCTTCCTCAGCCACACTCACTGGGACCATATCCAGGGGTTTCCCTTCTTCTTGCCTGCCTTTGTTCCCGGCAATCGCATCTACATCTACAGCATTCACGATGTGGCCCCGACCCTTGCCTCGCAGATGTCGCTTGACACCTCCTCTATTCCGTACGATGAGATGGCAGCCACGCTGCGCTATATCCGGCTCTCGGCGGGAGAGGTGCTAACGCTGGGCAGAGTTTCTATCTCCAACCTGCTCCTTCCCCACCCGGGCGATGCCTACGCCTATCGCCTGGACCACCAGGGCGTTACCTTCGTCTATGCCAGCGATGCCGAGTACAAACATCTCGACAAGGCGAATCTGGAGCCATACCTGCGCTTCTATGCGGGCGCTGATGCCTTGATCTTCGATGCGCAGTTCACTCTGCGGGAATCGCTCACCAAGCCGGACTGGGGACACAGCTCCGCGCTCTATGGGGTCGATATTGCCCGGCGTGCCGGGGTCAAGCGGCTCATTCTCTTCCACCACGATCCGATGAGCGCAGACAGCAGCCTGAGTTCTAGCCTTGAAGAAACCCTGGCGGTGCAGCACAAGTACGAGGAGATTCCCTCCTGTGAGGTGATTCTGGGCTCGGAAGGGTTGGAACTGGAGTTAGCCCCCACCCGCTCCCCCTCCCGCGCGCTCTCGATGGCCTACCGGATTGACTGTCTGGAGGGGAACCACACTGCCATTCTGCGCCTGGCCGGGGATTTCGATGAGCGCGCCGTGGCCGAGCTGGAGCATCGCCTGATCAAGGTGCCGATGGGCGATGAGAGCGAGGAGAACGCGCTGGCGAGCGCGCCCAAGCGAGTGGGGCTGATTGTCGATATGGCGGGCATCACGCGGCTCAGCATTGCGGGGCTACGCGCCCTGATTGACCTGCGCCGCCACTGGGAGGGCAGCGTCATCGTCCTGGCAAACCTCGCCGCCCAGGTGCAGGCGGTCATCGAACTGGCAAATTGCCTGGACTTTTTTGCCATCTACCCCACCCTTCAGGCCGCCCAGGCCGCGCTGGAGGCGCGCCGGGCACTGGGGTTACCCGGTCAGTTGCTCAAGCAGCGCTACCGCATCGAGGCGCGGCTGGGTACCAGCGAGATGGGTGCCGTCTTCAAGGCCACGGACCTTCGCCTGGATCGCCCGGTGGCAATCAAGGTGCTGTCGCCCTCCTTCAGCACGAATGTCATTGCCCGCCTGCTGCGCGAGGCGCAGCGCATGGCGCAGCTCAACAACTTCAACATTGTCTCCATCTACGATTGGGAGGAAGAGGCGGGGCTGGCCTACCTGGTCTCGGAGTATATTGCAGGGCAAACGTTGCGCCAGGTGATCGAGCACGCGCAGCGCGAGGGGGACTACCCGGTCCCGGCCGCGTTGGACATTGCCATCGACATCCTGCATGCGCTGGAATATGCTCACAGCAAGGGTGTCCTTCATGGCAATCTGAAACCGGAGAATGTCCTGCTTGCGGAATCGCTGAAGCTGACCGATTTCGGGCTGCGCTGGATGCCGGAGGGACAGGCCCTTGCCAATGTGCCCTTGCCACTCACCAAGGCCGACTATCTAGCCCCCGAGCAGATTCGGGGGGATGGAATAGGGGTGCAGACCGACCTGTATGCCTTCGGTGTGATTTTATATGAATTGTGCACGGGCGTGCGGCCCTTCATTGGCGTTGAGGTCATCGAGCAGCAGCTCCACGAGCCGCCTGTCCCGCCCCGCCAATTGAATCCTGAGATGTCCCCCTCGCTGGAGCATCTGATTCTCAAGCTGCTTGCCAAGGAACCAGGCAAGCGCTATGAATCTGCCGCGCGGGTGCGCCGAGTGCTGCTGGGCATCAAACGGCACCCCACGACCCGTGGCACCTCCCCAGGGCAGGCGAAGGAGAACAGCGCGCCGCCCTCTGCGCTGCCGCTCCTCCTGGCCCATCCGCACCAGGAACGGCTCATCGGGCGGGAGGCGCACTTGCAGCTCCTGCTTTCCCTGTGGGATCAGAGTCAGGGGCGGCAGGGGCGGTTGGCCTTTATCGCGGGGGAGGCCGGGGTAGGGAAAACCAGACTCTCCAAAGAGGTTGCAACGCACATCACAGAGGCAACGATTCTGGCCGGACAGTGCAGCGAGCTGGAAGGCAGCCCGCCCTATCTCCCCTTCATCGAGATCGGGGAAAGCTATCTGACGCGCACGCCGCCGCCCGCACTCCGCCAGCAGTTAGGGGAAGCCGCCTCGCCCATCGCGCTGCTACTTCCCCGCATTCGGAGCTTTCTGCCGGATCTGCCCGTGCTACCCACCCTCGACCCGGAGCAGGAGCGATACCGGCTCATGCATGCCTTTACCCAGTTCGTGGCACGCGCCGCCGATGCCCGCCCCTGGCTACTCGTGCTGGATGATCTGCACTGGGCGGACCCTGCCAGCCTACAACTG
>JACCSL010000814.1 GCA_013812995.1 Ardenticatenales bacterium
CTCCTATGGTAATGCATTAAATAACCTGTGGATTCCGTGGAGTAATACTCGTTAATCAACTTGCCATTATATATTTCCAGTTTCTCGATGATTTTCTCCGCTTGAAAAGTCCCAATTTGCGGAATTCTCTTCAATCTCTCATACAAAAACGAACTATGGTACTCCATCTCCTCGAAAAGAGTGGGTCTCTCTCCAGAGCTCCACATTTGATGGCGAGTTGTACAAATATCTCGAAGCTCCTTGCCCAATCTCACAACGCTTTCACCCATATAGATACAAAGTCTCTGATCGACGCCTTCAAAGAGTTTTGAGGGCCTTATAGCATATGTGCTACAGTAATTGTGGCCGAATGTTTGTAACAACACTTCTCTCAACATTGATGCTTTATCGAGCCCTAGTACCCCTGTAGGGACAATCATTCCAAACCAACCTTCTGAATCAATCAACATACAAGACCTTTCCATACAAAATGCATACAGATTCGCTACTAATTCGGATTTATACAAGTTGGGAGGAAGAATGTAAGTTTTCCTGACAAGGCGATATTCAACATACGGCGGATTGCCGATGATGACATCAAAGCCGCCCTGCTGGAGAATGCCGAAGAACTCCACGAACCAGTGGAAGGGCTGGTGGGATTTGAGCCACATCTCGAAAGCGGCCTTGTTGGCCGGGTCCACGCTATACTCGCGCGCGAGGTAGCGGTTTAGCTCTTCCTCCATCTCCCCCAACCGCTGGCGCAGCGCCCGCTTCGTCGCCGCGAATTCCCCAGAGTCCATGTCGTGTTTGCTCTGCATCTCACGGAAGAGCACAAAGAGGCGGTCAATGTCCCCCGCTTTTTCCTCAATCCGCCGCATCGTCTCCTCATCCTCATCAAAGACCAACATCTTGGCCTGATGCACGTCCCCGGCCACGCGCTGCGTGGTGAGTGCCCGCTGCACCTCCTCGCGGGTGGCAAAGCCAACCAGCGTATTCCCGGCGCGAATGTTGAAATCAATGTCCGGCAGCGGCTCGACCCCCATGTTGGGTTTGCGGTCATCGCGCTCCACCTGCGCCACCAGCTTGAGGAAGAGACGCAGCTTCGCAATCTCGACCGCCTCCGGCATGATGTCCACGCCATAGAGATTGTTGACGACGATGGACTTGAGAATGAAGTAGTCCTCGTTCGGGTGCGTGGCGACCTGTGCCAGCAGCTCTTTGAAATCTTTGTATTTGAGCGGGGAGTCGTCTGGCTTGAGGTCCGCCACCAGCGCGGCCATCCGGTCCAGGCACGCTTCGTAGAGCGGTTGCAGAATGTTGAGCGCGGCGAAGAGGAACGCGCCGGAGCCACAGGTAGGGTCCAATACGGTGACGCGCTGGAGGGCGCGCCAGAAGGCGCGGATCAGCTCCGGTCCCTCGCTGCCCTCGATCACGTCCTGCGCGAACTGGCGGATATCCAGGTTGTAGGTGATGAGGTCGTTGATCGAGATCACCTCCCCCGCCGCCAGCTTATCGCGCTGCGCCTCGTAGCGGCGGCGGCGCTCCACGGTCTCGCGCCAGATTTCGGTGGGTAGCGCGTGGTCCGGGGGCGTGGGGCTGTTCCACGCGCTGCGCTGGCTGACATCGTCCAGCCCCGCCGCGATCTCCGCTGGCAGTGGCAGCGCCGCGCCCTTGCGTACCGCCGGGTAGATGTAGTGCTCCGGGTCAGCGACCAGCAACGTCCAGATCGAATGCTCCCCCTCGAAGGCCACGCGGCACTTCTTCTGCGCCTCGTCAAAGAGGAAGGGAAGAATCGTGTTCTGACTGATGTACTCGGTAATGTCCTCCTTGGTGTAGTAGGCCCCCATCTGCTTCTGGTTGATGTATTTCTCGAAGATATAGCCCAGCACATCGGGGTTGATCTCCCGGTCATTGCGCAGCGGGCGGTCATCCAGGTGCCAGTGGTATTCGTCGAAGAAGGCGAAGAGGCGCTTGAAGGCGCGGTCGGCAATGCGGATCGTCTCGCCGTGCTGCTTCTCGATCTGGTGGCGCTCGAAGATACCGCCGTTGAGGTAGGGTATCTTCCCAAGCAGTTGCTGCACCTCCGGGCTGCGCTGCGCCTCTGGTT
>JACCSL010000867.1 GCA_013812995.1 Ardenticatenales bacterium
ACGCAGAGCCATGACTCCACCACAAATTCCAGCAGAACCAGTTACGTAAAACGTAATGTGCTCGGTTCGGCCGCTGTATGGGGTAGTGAGGTCGGTTTACAAGAATCTTACCTGCCACCAGAGGCGCGGAAGCATCGCTAGCTTCCGCGCCAGCGACACCTGGGCGCGGCGGTGATGGTTGTCATAGCCGTTCCGCTCGATGGCCGGGAGAATGGCGCGGTAGGCCGTGGCCGCCGTTGCCACCGCTAGGCGACCCTCCGGGTGGAGCCGCGCGATGCCGGGCCATGCCTCGTCGTAGAGGCGCTGCGCGCGCGCAATTTGGAAGCGCATCAGCGTCTGATAGCGCGCGTCGCAGCGGCCATCAAGGATATCCTGCTCGGTCAGTCCGCAAGCCTCCAGCTCTGCCAGCGGTAGGTAGATGCGCCCGCGCCGCGCGTCGTCGCCCACATCGCGCAGGATGTTGGTGAGCTGGAGCGCGACGCCCAGCGTGATGGCGTAGGGCGTGGCTCCCTCCTCGTGACCGATGATCTGCATGGAGAGTAATCCCACCGTCGAGGCGACTCGATAGCAGTAGAGCCACAACGCCTCGAAGGTGCTGTAGCGTGTCACCGTTAGGTCCATGCGCATCCCCGCCAGCAACTCGTCGATGATCTCCTCTGATAAGGCATAGCGCTGTCGCAGATCATGCCACGCCAGCAGCACCGGATGACTCTCGTCAGCCTCTCCGCGCGCCTCCGCTGCCCACCCTTCCAGCGAGTATCCCAGCGGCTGCGCGGGCTCGTCTACGATGTTGTCGCTCCAGCGACAGAAGGCGTAGAACGCACGAATCGCGTGTCGCTTCTCTTCCGGCAGGAACGCTGTCGCAAAGTAGAAGCTCTTGGAATAGTGGCGCGTGATGGCCTCACAGGTGCCATACGCCTCCTCAAGGGAGAGGGCGGGGGTGCTGCCCCAGTAGTGGGACGCGCCGAGCTGGATAGACATGGGACACTCCTTGATTCTTTGCGTGCTCGCTCAGT
This sequence comes from Ardenticatenales bacterium, assembly GCA_013812995.1. GTDB lineage: Bacteria > Chloroflexota > Anaerolineae > Ardenticatenales > Ardenticatenaceae > JACCSL01. The sequence continues at coordinate 1,017 of JACCSL010000867.1, forward strand.
GTCCGCAAAGCATAAACAATTCGCGCCTCCTTGTCAATGGTTTGCAACATCTTTGTACAACAGTGGTAGACAAAAAAGTGCTCCGGTCCTGGAACCGGAGCACTTGGAGCAGTCAGGGTGCGGGTTAGTTCAGCCCGTAGATGGCCAGCGAGCCCACGATCAGAGGGGCCATGCGGTCCATCTCACGCATCTGGAGCGCATCGCGCAGGAGCGGGTTCTCAATGCGCAGAATCTCGATCTCGCAGCTCATCAGCTCAGGGATCGAGCGGATGGAGAGAAGCTCCTGCTTGCGCCAATTCTGGCACTGGTACAGGATCGCGACGATGAAGGAGAGAATCATCGGGTCGTCCGGTAGAGGGTCCAGCGTTACTTCCTGCCCCATCGTCTCGCCGAGCAGGGCCATGTAGGTCGTGAATAGCCCGGTCAAGGTTTTCATATAGTGCTGCGCCGAGCCGCTATCTCCGCCGATGGATGGGAAGGGTTCGATGGAACCCACCACATAGGGCTCCTGCTGGGACAGCTCATGGACCATGAAGCGCTCGCTTCCAACAGTGTTGATGTTGAAGCGACCATCTGGGAAGGGCATGATCTCGGTCATCATGGCCTTCGTTCCAATGAGTGGGCGATCGGGGAGCAGTTCCACATGCTCGTTCTCGGTCCACACCATCCCGAACGTCTCCCCGCGAATCATGCAGTCTCGAACCATCTGGCGGTAGCGATCCTCGAAGATGTGCAGCGGCAGGACCATGCCGGGGAACAGCACCACATCAAGTGGGAATAATGGAATTGGTTGGAGATGAACGGACATACCTGCCTCCTTGTGGCACGATTACCCACTATATCGTGGGCGGTTGGGTCTATTTCTTTCAAGGGGGAGGTAGCGCCATGACCTCTTACATAAGCAAGAGCGATGCCTACCCCGTCAGGGGAGGCATCGTGGGCATTCAGGAGGCGAGAGTAGAGGCTAGGGGTGGGGTGGTAGGAGGCGCGGGCAACTGCCCTTAGCGCAGTGACGAGGGAAGAATTCCCATCTGATTTCGATATTTGGCGACAGTACGACGGGCCACGTAGTAGCCCGACTCCTCCAGGGAGTCGGCGAGTTGGCTGTCCGTGAGAGGCTCCTCTTCCTGATCGATCATCTCGCGAAGCAGGTCCTGCACACTCAAGGCCGCCTGGAAGAACTTGGAGAAGGGAATGACCTGCCCGCCGGGGAGCATCACATACTTGTCCGACACCGCGCGGGAGATCGTGCTCTCGTGCAGGTTGAGCGTCTCGGCCACCTCGGCACGGGTCATGGGGCGCAGCTCGCGCCAGCCGTGGCGTAGGAATTCCCGTTGGTGCTTGATGACATAGAGCGCCACCCGTTCCATCGTGTGGCGGCGCTCCCGGATGTGGCTCACGAAGGCGGCGGCGCTCTCCACATGGGAGGTGACATGGCTGGCATCCTGCGGTTTGATCTCTGCCCTGGCCCGCGCCACCTGCTCCGCCAATTCCAGATAGTAGGAATCGATGCGGAGCGCTGTCCGCCAGCTCTCGACGATGCTGATCTCATACTCGTCAGGTTGCCCCTCGACCTCTGAGATAACGATGTCCGGGGCAATGAAGGGGGTATCGCTGACGGCACACCACTGGTTTCCCTCCACGAGATCCGGCACGGGGAAGGGGCGAAGGTGCTGGCGGATAAAGTCTCGCGCCTTGATCACTTCCTCGTAGGTGACGCCGAGCCGGGAGGCGATGTAGCCATACTGCCCCTTGCCCAGGTGGCTCATGAAGTGCTCGACGATGGGCCGGACCAACGCGGGGGCCTCCCCCAGCTCCTCCCAGCGGCGTAATTGCAGAAGTAGACATTCTTGAATGGAACGCGCGCCCACACCCAGAGGGCCAACACTCTGGAGCGCTTCCAGAACCCGCACCACCCGCCACTCCTCGACCCCCAGCGTCTTGGCAATGGCGCGGGTCGTCGTCGTGTCGAGAAGACCGCTCTCGTTTAGGGAGCCACAGAGGTAATCGGCAATGAAATGGTCTTCCGTGGGCAGAAGCGCCACAAGATCATGCATCAGGGCCTCGGTCAGGCTCACCTGCGCCGCGATCCAGTTGAACGGATCATGCTCCTCGTCCGCCTCGTGTCGCTGCTCGCTCAGGCCATCACAGCGCAGGCAAAGCTCGCCCAGCAACCGTGTCCCACAGCGTCGACAGATATCCTCATGTTCGACCAACTCCAGAGCAGGATTAAGGCCAATTTCCTGATGAATCAGCTGCTGGAGATCCTGAGACGAGAGCGCAAGAATTTGGGCAAAGGTGATGAGCGTCGGAGATGGACGCTGCTCCATCTGCTGGTGCTGATGTTGGCCTATCTCAAAGCTCATTGTCATAATAAGGCTCCTGACGTACCCGTGTTCAACGAAAGAGTAAGATAATTAAACCCTAAACGAGGCAGCAGGTATAGGGGCTACGGTACCCATTGACAGAGTACAAATGTACTTTTTCTGAGGATTTTTTGCATTTTTACCAAGGGGAGGTACAAAAGTTGCTGGCACCCTACTCGCCCTTTTCTTTTCCCCCTTTGCCTCCCGATTCTCTTCGCGCTACAACTCTCTTTGGCTTGCACAACTCATAAGGAGGCAGACCTTCATGGCTGGAGAGCATATCCTGATTGTGGAAGATGAGCGGGCCGTTGCGCGCGGCCTGGAGTATGGCCTGAGTCAGGAAGGCTTCACCGTCGCCTGGGCGGGGACGGCCAAGCAGGCTCTGGAGCTGACGCGCACCCATCCCCCGCACCTCTTTCTCCTCGATGTCCGTCTACCCGATCAAAGCGGCTTTGATCTCTGCCGCCAGTTGCGTGCCGAGGGCAAACGACAGCCCATCCTGATGCTCACCGCGCGCGACGAGGAAGTGGACCGCGTGCTTGGCCTTGAGTTAGGCGCGGATGATTACGTGGTCAAACCGTTCAGTCTGCGCGAGCTGCTGTCACGGATTCGCGCACTCCTACGCCGCGCCTATGGCGACTTGGCCGAGCCTGCCCCATCCAGCAAGCTCTCTTTTGGCGAGGTCGAGATTGACTGGGAGCGGCTGCTGGTCTCTCGGCGGGGGCAGGTCGTGGACCTCACCCCCATCGAGTTTCGCCTACTGCGCGTCCTCACCACCCACCCGGAGCGTCCCTTCAGCCGCGAGGCCCTCATCGAGGCGGTGTGGGGCTATGATGGCTCCATCGGGAGCGACCGCACCGTCGATGTGCACATCCGCCACCTGCGCGCAAAGCTGGAGGAAACGCCCGCCACCCCGCGCTGGCTCGTCACGGTGCGCGGTGTCGGGTACAAGTTCGAGCCCTGACCGCCCGCCATTGTTGCGTTTTCTGTAATAGTTCAGGGGGGGGTATGGACAAGCAGAGCGAAAATCGAGTAAGCTAAGGCCATGAGCGAGATACCGATGTTGGCCCCCGAAATACGTGCGGCGCTTCCTGCGGAGG
>JACCSL010000902.1 GCA_013812995.1 Ardenticatenales bacterium
CCGGCAGTTAAGCCCACCTGTGCCGATGATACTGCGCCCGTAGGGGCGTGGGAAAGTAGGTCATTGCCCACCCTCCTCACCCCCCTTCTTTGTCCCGGTTGGTCTCAGCATCCTTATAGTTGTTCCGGCAGCACAAAAGAGCACTGTACTTGTACAGTGCTCTTTTTGTTTTCGGGCTAGCTCAGCCTGGAAGTATTTCGTCTTCGAGTGATTTTGCTTAGAATGAGCGGGATACTAAAACAAATATCCCAGATGAGAGAGCATTGAAGGATGAGGGAAACATAAACCTTCATCCTTTTTGTATTTTCGGAGCAACTCAATGAAACCAACCTCTACTTCACAGTGGTTTGACGCTGATTATTATGCGCATGGCTGCGGGGCTCCCTATCAGAGAGATGACATCTGGCTGGCATTTTTTCGTGGTATAGCAGGACGAATTGTTCAGGATATCCAACCGGGAACGGTTTTGGATGCCGGATGCGCGATGGGGTTTCTAGTTGAGGCTCTGCGACATCAGAAAGTTGATGCGTTTGGTGTCGATGTGTCGGACTATGCCATTCAGAATGTTCACCCAGAGATTGCGGCGCACTGTCGCGTAGGTTCTGTTATAGAGCCTTTTCCGCAACAGTATGATCTGATTGTCTGTATCGAAGTTTTGGAACACATGTCGACCCGTGAGGCCGAGCAGGCAATTACTAATTTTTGCCAGTACAGCGATGACATCCTGTTTTCCTCCTCTCCGTTTGATTATAAGGAAGTGACTCACTTTAACGTTCACCCTCCAGAATACTGGGCCGAACTATTCGCGCGCCACGGCTTTTATCGCGATGTTGATTTTGATGCTTCCTTCATTACGCCGTGGGCGGTGCGCTTTCGTCGCCGACAGGAACCCCATCATCGGCTGGTGCGCGACTACGAACGTAGATTCTGGCTTTTGTGGAAGGAAAATTACGACCTGCGTGAGTTGAACATAACGATGCGCAGCCAGCTCGTTGATATTCAGCGCCAGTCCCAGGAGCAGTTCCAGTTGGTGGAGCAACAGAAGAGTTACATTGATGCAATCCATCAGGGGCGTGTCTGGCGACTAATGGGGCTTTTGCATCGAGGTTGGGGGGGGCTGAACAAGATGGTTGGCCGGGGTCATACTCTGGTGAAGGGAATTCTTACAGATAGATCATAGGGCTTCTCTCTTTGATAAAGCTCTTTTCTTATCCTATAATGCGCCCTTGTGCCTTTTCCGGGCCACTCCGTGCCTTTCTTTGTTTGAGGAATAAAGCAGCTACATGACAACTGCCGTCGAGTTCCGCAATGTGTCTAGACGTTTCATGCTTTCCCACAGTCGCCCCCGGTCGTTGCAGGAGGCGATGATTCGCCTATTGAGCTTCCGCCGCCCGCCCTTGCAAGACGAAGAGTTCTGGGCGTTGAAGGGAGTCTCTTTCACGATTGGGAAAGGGCAACTGGTGGGCTTGATTGGGACCAACGGCTCGGGAAAAAGCACAGCCCTCAAGATGATGGCTGGCATTTTACCTCCAACCGGGGGCGAAATCGTTGTCAATGGCCGGCTCTCCGCGCTCCTTGAACTGGGCTCGGGTATGCACCCTGATCTGACAGGCCGGGAGAATATCTTTTTGAATGGTTCTCTGTTGGGTATCAGTAATGGGGAGATGCAGCAGCTTTATCCCAAGATAGTCAGCTTTTCCGAGCTTGGTCGCTTTATCGACATGCCTATCAAGCACTATTCCAGCGGTATGTATATGCGGCTAGGCTTTAGCGTGGCAGTGCATGTTCAGCCCGACATTCTATTGCTTGATGAGGTTTTGACTGTCGGTGATCAATCCTTTCAGGCAAAATGTCTGGAGCATCTCTACGACATGCGGCGGCGGGGCACCACGATTGTCCTGGTCAGCCACGGGCTGGAATCTCTTCGCACTATCTGCACAGAATTGATCTGGTTGAAGGATGGGGAGCTGATGCAGCAGGGCAGCCCATCGACGGTCAGCGAGGCTTATCTCCGTGAGATCCATCGCAGTACCGCGCAGATGCAGCAGGGGGAAGGGGCGGAGGAAGATAGTTTCCTGCGCTGGGGCTCTGGGGAACTGGAGATCAAGAACGTTCGGATGGTGAATGGAAAGGGCAAGGCAACCGATACTTTCCTGACGGGTGATAGCTTCAAAGTGGAAATAGATTATAG
>JACCSL010000957.1 GCA_013812995.1 Ardenticatenales bacterium
CTGTGGAGGGAGGCCCTCTCCCCGGCTTTCAGCCGCCCCTCTCCCGATTTCGGGAGAGGGGACACTGAGCGAAGCGACGTGGGGGAGAGGGCCATGCTCGCAGAACCGCGACTTTTGAGAAGCCCTGCTACATGGTCTCTCCCGCTTGCTTTTCGGGGTCATATCTCCGTATAATATCGGTACTATTCAATAAATTGAACCAACAGGGTATTCTCAGGCGTAAGGATGTGCGAATGAGCAATAAAGGCCAGAGCCAAAACGCTGACCATACATCGGCAACCACCCCACCTCCACAACAGGTATTACCACAAAGCGGGTTTGCTGCGGAGCCCAATCTTGGTGAGCTACGCCAGGCATCCGTAGACCTGCGCGCCGCCTCTCCCAACTCGGTTCTTGCTCTGCAACGTCTCTGTGGCAACCAGGCAGTTCAGCGGATGCTCACAGGCGAAGCCCGGCAGGGATCGTCGCCCTCTTCTTTCTCGGTTCTCCAACGGCAATCAGCGGCAGCTCTGCAACGGCACATCCATGCCGGGCGCTGGCAAAAGAGTGCTGATGTGCAACGCTCAGGCGGAGGGGCATTTGAGGCGGACGCCTCGGTAGAGAGTCGCATCAGGTCGAGTCAGGGCGGTGGGAAATCGCTTGATCCTGCTACCCGCTCCTCTATGGAATCGCGCTTTGGACACAACTTTGGCGATGTCCAGGTCCACACGGGTAATGAAGCGGCGCAGTTGAACCGTGAGTTGGGCGCGGAGGCGTTCACCCACGGACAGAATATCTACTTCAACGAGGGGCGATACAACCCGACGGCCGAGGGCGGGCAGAAGCTCCTGGCCCACGAATTGACCCATACCATCCAGCAGACGGGCGGTGCGCCTGTGCAGCGCAAAGAGAGTGAGAGCCATACGAGTGGCTGCTCCTGCGCCGCCTGTGGGGGTATCCAACTTTCCATTCAGCGCCACACCGAGCAGTCCCATACCGCTGGCTGTGGCTGTGGGAGCTGCCAGCTTCAAACCAAGCGCGACGCGCATACCGCCGGTTGTGGCTGCGGGAGCTGCCAGCCCATGACGGTCCAGGCCAAGTTGACCGTTGGTGCGGCCAATGACAGTTATGAGCAGGAGGCAGACCGGGTTGCGGAGCAGGTGCTGCGAATGCCCGACCGCAACGCCATCGCGGCGATCCAGCGATGTGGTAGCTGCAAGGACGAGCATGTTCATCGCAAGGTAGCGGTGAGTCAGAGCGCCCAGGGCGGAACGATCCAGCGCCACTCGGCGTATGAGCACTACATGCTGGGGCAGTTGGCACCCGATAAGCTGGCGAACATTTCTCTGGTCCGCGAGATTCGCGATCAGGAGAAAGCCGAGGAGCCAGGTATCCTGGAGACGATGGGCGAGGCGGCACTGATGGGCGGGATGGGCATGGGGATGGGCATGGGCATGATGCCGATGATGCCTATGGCCCCGATGGAGCGGCGTCAACCTGAGCGACGAGAAACCCCGCAGCAACGCCAGAATGCTCAAAAGAAGGAAGAAGCCAAGCACGTTCTGGAACAGGAATTGGCGCGCCTGGAGAAGTTTATGAACGACCCGGAGGCGCTAAGTAATAAGGCAGGCGAGGTCGGGAAGGTCACAAAGGGCGTCGATGACAAGTGGCAGGTGCCCTTTGTCTCGCTGCCGGTGAAGGGCGATGCGGAGGGGTCGAAGGCAGGCGATGCCGCGATCATCGTAACCTACAGTGAAATCAACACCATGCCGGACTTCTTCGGGAACCCCGAGACGATTGCCAACACGCGCAAGTCGAAGGTGCTCGGCCTTCTCCAGGGCGTGCGCCAACAGACCTATATCGAAATTTCGAATATCTACAAGGAAGTGTTCGGGGTGGAGAAAAACAAGCTCCACAACCGGATCAAGGTGGATGGAGACTTTGAGGGGGCCGTGGGTCCCCGCTCGCAGGCCGTGAATGACTGGGCCTACGAGAAGCGCACCGAGATGGCGGTGAATAGTGCAACCGAGCGCCCGGAAGGTGAAAAGAGCGAGATGTATTTCGCGGCGCTGGAGCGCAATGCCTGCCACTTCGCCCCGTACAGTTGGGATGCCTGGGAGCGATATCACGTAGAGGCGCGCAAGGCGGCGCATCAATCTCGGCTCCATCGCCAGTGGGCGAAAAACTATAAAGCTCAGGGCAACAAGGGATCTGCTAAGACAGAGGAGCAGCAGGCAAACGATCTGGCAAACAATGCCATGATCCAGAATGCCTTTGGTGAGCACTATCTACAGGATTCCTTTGCAGCGGGACACCTGATTGACAAGACGAAGATCATGCAGGGCTTCACCAAGTGGATGGTGGCGAACAAGAGCCTCGGGTCGACGGATGCCGCTCAGGCACGGATCTCTATGGCGGCCATGATCGCAGACAAGAACCTGAAATCCGACCCGCAAGCCCTCGATGACACGATGCATCGCACCAAGGGCAAAGAGGACAACTTTACAAACAAGGCTGCCAACAAGGTGGGTCTTGGTGCCACCGATGAGATCGTCTTTATGATGTGGTGGCGCAACGCCGCCCATGTGGATTCGGACTACAAGCACCGCACCCCTGAGCAGATCGCTGCCGAGGGGGCTGTGGTTCCCGCGTCGGTGCGCGGCAACCCGGCTCAGGCGAAAATCTTGATGGACAAGCTAGTTAGCCTGAAATTTGCGAAGAATAAAAATGACAGAAGTGGTTTCCTCTGGCTGAACTCCAAGCAGGTCTACTCGATCGACGAGACACAGGTCAAGGTGCTGGACGGTGCGGGTCCCTACAAGTCCAATATCGCCAAGGAGATGAGAAAGGGGCAGCGCCGCGACTTCGTGAAGGAAGCGGAGGAATTCAACCTCGCTGCTTACAACACCTTCATGAGCAATGCCTATATCCAGGGTGCGACCAAGATCTTCCATGATACTTACTGCAAGAAGGGCCTCCGGGTCGTCACCGGTACGGGTGAGGATATCGGCACCATCTACGGAGACGCCAACATGATGAAGGCAGGGGCACAGAAGGGCGTGCAGTACTCCGCCACGACGGCCCAGATGTCACGGGAAGCGATCTTCAATATCCTAGATGGCAAGCCGACCAAGGCCGCTTCGGCTGCTAACATCCGGCAGCGCTTCCCCACCCAGGTGGTGCTACCCGCCCCGGACAACAGCACGAAGTCGCTTGCCAACTGGAACAAGGAGAACCTGATGACCGATGCCATGTTCAAGGAGGCGGCGACGGCAGGGGCTCGGGTGGCTTATAAGGCCAAGGGCGGCGACGGCATCTCTGGCGGCAACGCCATTGATGTGGGTCAACTGGTCCAGCACGACGGCGATGTTTT
>JACCSL010000983.1 GCA_013812995.1 Ardenticatenales bacterium
ACCACGCGGTGTATCCAGCATGAGCCCCTTCGCTCCCAGGCGAAGCGCACTCAGACGTGCCTTCAGGCCCGCAATCACATCCTGCTCGATACGCGCCTCATACCCGAGCCGCCGGGTAACGACTTCAACCTTGTGATAGAGGTCGCTCAGGGTGGGAAAAATGGGGTAGCGATCCCGCTGTTCCCATTCTTCTGGCGACAGGCGAACATTATGACCTGTTGCCAGATTCCATCCGTTGTCTTCATAAATTTCATGTAGGGCAATCTCGAGTACATAAGGCATCGGCGCGTAGAGGATAAACGCTGCGTTGAACACCGATTTGAGAAAATCAATATGGCTGAGAAGGGGAGCCTGGCCTGGGCTGTCGTCGAGATCAAATTCGAAAGGGTTCAGCCGGAAGGGCGCAACAGTGTCATTGCCAAGGGTATAGACACGGAGCTCTGGAATAGGGCCCGAGGATCCCCCCGCCTTTGGCTGGCCCAACAAGGCACGGTACTCTGTCTTCGCAGGCTCAATGACGAGGAAGGGTGTTGATGGTGGGCTCTTCCAGAGGTGGTAGAGCAGGCCAAGCAGGGTGGTAGTTTTTCCACTCCCCGTCACTCCAAAGACAGCCCCGTGGCGGCTCAGATCCTCCCGTTTGATCTGATAGCCCTGGGTCGAGGGCAAGGTATCCCATTGAATCGCGCCAAGGGTCAATGTCTCTCCGGCGAGTGGCTGAAAATCGACATCGAATCGAACCAGGTCGGTAATGCTGTAGCCAGGTACCTCCTCCCGGGGAGGCGAGATGAGCAGGGAAAGCTCGTCCGAACTGAGATAGGTCTGAAAAGTGGTCGGATCCCCGGCGGCCCCGGCCCGGCAAAAGTGTGCGCGAATAGGATCGGGGCGTGATTCCGGACCCGATAGGAGCCCGGTTAGAAAGGACCCCAGCCGACGTGTGTGCCGCTCCTCCGTCGTTCCGAAAGCAACAGCAACCTGCCAGCGGCCCAGAGCAAGGGTTGCCTCCAACCGTTCTAACTCGCGCTCCAGCAGGCCGAAGGTGTACTCAGCATGGGGATTTAAAATTTCTCCCCCTAACATCTCCGACCTGCTTTCATTCTCACGAGTCGTGCGGGTGCGACTGCTCTGTGTGGAACGCTGAATTTGCTGGCGGACCAGGGGTGCATACTGAGCGATCTTGTCCAGCAAGGTAGAACGATCGGCGCGCACTTCATCATGGGAGCGCGGATACGCCTGTACCACATACACCCAGGTCGCGTCTCGCATGCCGCGCACAAGCCGCTCAAGGTGGAAGAAGGCTTCCTGCTCCTTGGGTAGCTGGCTGTTCGCATACCCTCTCGCCGAGGGGATGCCACTTATGAGGCCCATGTGTGTGAAGCGAGGTGCCAGGACACCATCCAGCGCGTGAATCGACCGCTCTTGCAAGGTGACACCGGGGTATATTCCTTGCAGCAACTTTTGGGTGCTTTTTACCTCACTAAGCGCTAGGTAAAGCTCAACACCCTCGGGAGAGCCTGTCAGAACAAAGGTCAGGTAGTCCCCATAACTATGCGCACTTATCGCCAAATCAAGGGCATGTTGGATGAAGTGGGCAGACTCACTTCCTTGCCAGACATTGGCAAGGCCGATGATACGGACAAATTGATGGTCTCTTAGCAGCGTTGCTGCCGAGAGAGGCATCGGTGCCAAGTGCTCCAGGGCGCGGCGCTCGTAGGTAGCGATTTCCCGTTCAAATTCGTCGTGGAAAGTGGGAAGCATGGGAACCTTTTTCTCCGCTTACAGTGTGCTGAGCAATGCGATCAGGGCATAGAGAACAAAGCAGAGCAGAAAGACAAGTAGAAGTTGATTAAGGATAGACCCACTTGATTTCGGCTTTACCTCTGCTCCCACCGTGTGGTTATAGGCATGTTGCACGATCAAGACCCCGCTCCGGTCGTGACCCCAGACGGAAACATAATCCCCAATATCTAGGGTGGCTCCAGCAATCTCATGCTCGATGCGGAGTTGCCGAACGGTACCATCCACACACCGAACCCGGACCAGGTAGACGGTCTGCAATTCGGTAGGACGTCGCCCCCCAAAGATCCAAGCGAGCAATACCATCATCGGGCGAAAGGGCAGGAGAATAATGGCAAAGGTGTATCGCACCACCTCTGCCGCTGTATTGCGCGGAGCCTTTACCTGAATCTCCCGCGTATCTTCTACCTCTCCCTCCACATTGGGTGGTCTGCCACGCGCCAAGTGGGGAGGTAACGGCATGGAAGTCGGGGGCGGGGTGACAGGTCCGCCT
>JACCSL010000996.1 GCA_013812995.1 Ardenticatenales bacterium
TGATGATGACCCGCACGCCCTCGGTGAGCGCGTTCAGGGAACGGGGCCGGGCCGCATCGGCCACCCGAACGGGCACATTGCCAAGCTGCTCGCTCAACTTCTGGAGTTTGGCACGGCTGCGCCCGGCCACCGCAAAGGGCAGGCCCAGCTCGTGCAGCCGCTCCGCGACAAGCGTACCGGTAAACCCCGTTGCGCCAAAGACCACGATCTCACTCATTAAATTGGGTCCTTATATCGAGTATGGTTTAGCTGCCAGTGGTCTGTTTCCACAAGATGAAGAGGAAGGCAAAGACCACAATCGTAGATAGGAACATGACGCCCCAAACCCAGGCTGGCAGCTTTTCACCCTGTGGCGGTGTTGGGCGCGGCAGGGGCGAGGTTTGAGCAGCCATCTCCGCGCGTAGCTGTTTTGACATCGGAGGCTCCGCCACCAGCGGTGCGGCGGCAGCCATTTCCTCGCGCGGGTGTCTCGGCATCGGAGGCTCCTCTACCACCCTCTGAACGGGCTCCGGCTCGCGCGCCGCCGGAGCTTCTGGATGATGCACTCGGAACTCGCTGATAGGTGTCGCAGATACCGGGTGCGGTGCATCCTCATCCGTGCGCAGCCACTCCTCGATATCAGCGACCTGACCGGTCGAGCGCTCTGGCTCTTCCAGGGATGGAGCCGCCGGGCTCTCGCGACGCATCCGGGAGAGCAATCCCCCGCTCGCTCGCTGCGCTAGCTCGCTGTTCTCCTGGGTCGCAGCGGGCAACGAGGCGAGCGTCGGCTGGGGCGTCGTTGCCTGGAGAAGCACCTGGAGCCGCTTCTGGATCATCGGCGCACGGGAGTGCTCAGGGGCCAGGCGGAGCACCTGCTGTAGGGCATCGATCTGCTGGGCTGGCTCGGAGGCGGCCTCGCTCATCCACAGCCAGGCGCTGGCATCCTTCGGGTTAGCTGCCAGGTGGCGGCGGAGCAGCGCAAAGGCTTTGGGCTTATCGCCGACCTTCAAGGCTTCAATGGCCTCATTTACCATAATGGTTCCTCCTCTCAACGGCGGGTCTTATGCTGCCCTTCTTCAGAGCAGAAGGCAAGCGCAAAGCGTCTTAGCCCATTGAGGAAGCTCACGGCTAAGACAATATTAGCGATCGGTGGCAAAGCGTGGCTCGTCGTCCACGGTCCACCAGACGTGTGGACAGGTGAGCAAGAATTCTGCCTTGACGATTTGCAGGCCCCTGGGGCCGAGAATTCTGGCCCGCGCGATGGCCCGGGCGCTCCCTGATTCCTCCGTGATTTCCACGGTCAAACTCTCGTACTCGGGATGGGCGCGCAGGAGCACCCGCGCGGCTTCGGCCTCCGCGACCTGCTGGCAGGGCGAGATGCCCAGGCGACCCCGGTAGAACTCCGGCAGTAGCCGCTCGTTGACCAGATGCTCCGCGACCAGCCGCTTCGCGTCCCAGGGGCGTAGATTTCCATACCAGATACCCTGCGGGTAGACAATGCAGGTCGCCGCGAAGCGATGGCCGCCAATGTGGCTCGTCTGGTGAATGTGCGTGATGGCCGCCTGCTTCTCGATCTCGTAGTCGAGCACCTCGTAGAGCTGCGGACCCCACTCGCCGCAGCGCGCGTCGCGATTGGCATGGACACAGACAAAGAGATGATCGCCGCCCGCCATCGGCTCGACATCGAAGGGCAAGCCTTCCTCGAAGTGCTTCTCAAGCGCGGTCGCCAGCCGCTCCACCTTGTCGATGGTAATCTCCGGCAGCACAAGCATGTCAGGGAGCAAGAAGATATCCAGCCCCGCCAACCCTGTGCTCGGCGCGTCGCAGGCGGTGATTTTGATTTTCTTATGTAGGCCGCGTACCCGCAGGGCGACTTCCAGCGCGCCAAAAAGCCCTTCCATTTCCTCCACGCGGGTGGCCCACAATTCCGGTGGGCCACCCGTGCAAATCGCGAGATGCTGCTGGTAGGGGCCAACGCTGCCCGCGAGGGGTTCGTCCGGCTCTGATGGTGTGAGATTTGCTGTTCCGCTCATGGTTCCATTCTAGCCTAGCACTCGTACCCCACAAATCGGAGGAGCATCGGTGAGTGCGATGGTGCCGGGGGGTAACAGAAAATGAGCGAATCGCTGACCGCTACGTGGCGCGGCGGCGACGAACTCGGCGACGAGGGGCACGATGATACAGTAGCCGTCCGAGGTAGCTTCGATGATTCGCGGCGCTGGAGCGTGGCGAGGGCTGCGAGCAGGCAATGCTGCTCTGGGTACGCCACAGGCCGATGAGGTACCAACGTTTTTCGTCTGTTTTGGCCACCGCTTATGCGGTGGCCTACTTTAAGTGCAGGGTGCAATACACCTGGTTCTGATGGAATTTGTGGTGGAGGGGTGGCTCTGCGTGGTGGCCCTCTCCCCGGCCTGCGGCCGCCCCTCTCCCGATTTCGGGAGAGGGGCCACGGAGCGCAGCGACGTGGGGGAGAGGGCTCGCATGGCACGCTTCCCAATCTTCCATACCACAAATTCCGTCAGAAGCAGCAATACACCAGCGGTGAGGGAGAATGGCTCATGGCAGCGTCTCCGCGCGGACCTGCTGCGCCCGCTCCTCGCGGAAGCGGCGCAGTTGCTCGCGCAGCTCGGGGCGCTGGCGAGCCAGGATCGCGACGGCCAGGAGCGCCGCGTTGCTTGCCCCGGCCCTGCCAATTGCCATCGTGGCAACAGGAATCCCACTTGGCATCTGCACGATGGAGAGCAGTGAGTCTAGCCCGTTGAGTGCGCGGCTCTGCACGGGCACACCAATGACAGGCAGCAGCGTGTGGCCCGCGACCATGCCCGGCAGGTGCGCCGCGCCGCCCGCCCCGGCGATGATTAACTCCAGGCCGCGCGCCTCAGCGTTGCTGGCATATTCGACCATCCACTCAGGGGTGCGGTGCGCAGAAACCACACGGCACTCGTGCGCCACGCAGAAGTGCTTCAGCATCTCGTGTGCGTGCTCCATCGTTTCCCAATCGGACTTACTGCCCATAATGACGCCGACCAGAGGCGGGGTGTCGTTCATACATTGAAACCTTTTGTGACAAAACATTAAAACGTAAAACGTAAACGACATTTTTCCCTTGTCGTCCTTACGTTTTACGTTTGCTTTTCCTTCAATACGCTCTTGACTCTCGCACCTGTAGGTTGCTCACCGGGCATGAAGGTCTGCCCGGTGAGCATCTCGTAGCTGCGAATGTACCTGTGCGCGGCTGCGACCGCGAGATCGTCGGGGAGGGGCATGGGCTCGCCCTCGCCCCGGTAGCCCTGCGCGGCATAGCGCAGGCGCACGAATTCTTTGTCCATGTTTTCCGGCTCCTCGCCTGCCGCGCACCGCGCCTCATACGTCTCCGCCAACCAGAAGCGGCTGGAGTCGGGCGTGTGCATCTCGTCGATCAGCAGTACCTCACCATCGGGCGCGAGGCCAAACTCATACTTGGTATCGACCAGGATGAGCC
>JACCSL010001030.1 GCA_013812995.1 Ardenticatenales bacterium
TTGCCCACCCCATGACTCGGGTCCGCGATGACGGGTAGATGCGAGAGGTGCTGGAGCACCGGAATCGCGTTCAGGTCGAAGGTGTTGCGGGTGGCGCTCTCGTAGGTGCGGATGCCCCGCTCACAGAGCATCACCTGCTCATTGCCATGCGAGAGAATGTACTCCGCGCACATGAGAAGCTCTTGGATCATCCCCGAGATGCCCCGTTTGAGCAGCACGGGTTTCTGTGCCTCTCCCAGTGCGTGCAGCAGCGCGTAGTTCTGCATGTTGCGTGCGCCCACCTGGAGAATGTCCGCGTGCCGCGCGACCAGATCGACCTGCTCGGGGCTCATGACCTCCGTAACAATCAGTAGCCCCGTCTCGGCACGCACGGCTGAGAGAATCTCCAGCCCTTCCTTGCCCAACCCCTGGAAATCGTAGGGCGAGGTGCGCGGCTTGAAGGCACCGCCGCGCAGCACGGTAGCCCCCGCCGCCCTCACCGCCTGGGCTGTGGCGAGCATCTGCTCGTAGCTCTCCACCGCGCAGGGACCCGCCATCACCACCACCTCGTCCCCACCAATGAGCACATCGCCAATCGTGATGAGCGTCTTCTCTGCTTTGAACTCGCGGCTATTTCGGAATACAAGTGTCATGCTGACTCCCCTTTACCTGGCTTGACTATGGCTTGCTAACTCAACAACCCCACGCTCGGGCCGCAGATGAACCGCCCCGCGAATGTAGACATGGCGAATCGCAGCCAGGGGCAGCGGCGTGTTCCAATGGATGAGTACCCGGATGCACCGTTGAAGCGCGCCCGGCACGGCGATCTCGTGGTTGCAGAGCAGCGCCGTGTCGTGCCACCCCAGCTGCCGCGCGGCCAGGGCCGGAAACTCCGCATCCAGATCGGGTGTGGTGCTAAAGATCGCGCTGGCAATTTCCTCCACCTCGATCTCGTTTGCCTCCACGATGAGGAGCAATAACTCCTGCGTCGCTGCCAGAATCGACTCCCGCTCGTTCGTCTCGACCGTTGTTGCGCCGCGAACCCCACGGCATCGCCATTGCTGCATTGTCATCCTCCGGGTGGAAAATAAAAAAGCGCGAGGCCCTTTTGGCCTCACGCTCCAGTCACTTGTGGGTGAAACTTGCTACGGTTCCCTTGTTACCTCACCCTGGTGCGTACCCAAACGGGTCTCAACAGACAGCGACCAGGCATAATAATAGGCCCCAGTTTGGGGGAATGAGGTGAGGTGAAGGGTGTCCTGCGGTTTCATAGACGTTAACTCCAGTATTCAGAGAGATCCCACTCCGGCTTGAAGCCGGAGGAGGAATGGAGCGACCAAGTCAAGCAATGACTTGGCAAAGCGATCAAGTATTTTCTGAGGAGTATTGAAAGTGGGGGGATTTGCTTTACAGCGGGCTCCCCCTGGGCCACTCCCCCTACAGGGGTAACGGTCCCCTCGCCAAAGTTATCCAGGCTTGTTATGTCCGTGGCACTGGCTTCACCCCGTACACCTGTTTAACCACGAACGATAGGGCCTGGGGCTGGGGCAGGCACCCTAGCGTATCGTGACCTGGATAACGTAGCCCTCAAGAGACTTAGGCATGGTCAACTCCGGGGCTTGACGCAGCAAGCCCCCGGCTAGAAGCCGGGGGTAGTTGACGAGGGCCATAGTAGCAAAGCCTTTGCTCAAAGTAAGCTAATCGTTCTATGGGAAACACCTATGCACTTCAAGCATTGGTTGGTACTATGCCGTCAGTATATCAACTTCTAATACGCCTTGCAACCCATTACTACTATTTCGACTAACAGTTCTAAGCCACCCGCTGGAAGCTAGTAGCCTGTCAAGCGTGCTTTGATGTGCCACGAGCCTAGCGACTGGAAGTCGCGGCTGGAAGCCTGGTGGCTGGGCGTCCGCCTACGCAGACGCGATACGGATACCATCATATTAGCCTTGACAGACTACTACTAGGGCAATCGCATGCCGACGGTTTCGGTTCACCACACCCGCACGGGGGTCAAGCCCCACGCTACCACCACGGCTGAGCGCCTTTGCACACAGAGTATGCGATTGCCCTGCGTAGGACAGCCCAGAACAGAGCATTGGCAGCCATACCGGGCGGTCTTATAATGAACCCGGCCATACCGCACCTTATTGCTGAGAAAAGGACCGTTCATGGAGATGACGCTTCGACGAGTTGGCACAGTCCTTTTAGGGATGGTGTTGTTACTCCTGCTGACAGTCCCCGCACAGGCGCAGGAGCAATCGCTCTACTGGGAGCGCCTTGATGTCACCATCGAGATTCAGCCGGATGGTACATTCCGCGTCACTGAAGACAACTATATCAACTTCACAAGCGGTATCTTCCGCTTCGGGTTCGCGGAAATCCCGGCTGAGCGAACCACCGCCCTGATTGACTTTGAGATTCAGGTCGATGGGGAGATGCTGGAATCGTCGAGGGATCAGACCCCCGGCACGTTCTTCCTCTACGGGGGCGAAGAGGCGCGAGGGATTCGCTACTTCTTCCCCGCCCCCACCACTGGCCAGCACCATGTGGCGCTGAGCTACACCGTTGAGGGCGGGCTGCGCTACTATGAGGGAGGCGATCAACTTTTCTGGAAGGCGATTCCTCCGGATCGGCCCGCCACCATCGCGGAAAGCACTGTGACGGTCCGCCTCCCCGAGCCAATGACCCCGGACGACCTTCGCGTTGATGTCTACGGTACGCAGGCTGAGATCGATATGAGTACCGGGGGCGACGAGGTGACATTTACCGCGTTGGAAGCGCTGGACCCCGACCAGGAGATGGAAATCCGGGTGCAGTTTCCGCATGGCATCGTCAGCGGCAGCGCCCCTCCCTGGCAGGAAGCAGCGGATTACAATGACCGCATGGGGGATATCCTCGGGGTCGTCGCGCCTGCGATCAGCGCGCTTCTGCTGGTGGGCGGGCTTTTAGGAATCTTCCTGCTCTGGTACACGCGCGGGCGCGACCAGGCCGTTGAACTCGTGGCCGATTATTCCAGTGAGCCCCCCGACGCCCTGCCTGCCGGAGTTGTGGGCACCCTGCTTGATGAGACGGCGGAACTCAAAGATGTGATGGCGACACTCCTGGACTTGGCCCGCAAGGGCGTCATTCGCATTGAGGAAACCAGTCCTGCAAAATCGAGTTTCCTGAACCAACAACCCGCAGAGTTCACCTACGAACTGCTAGATGAATCGAAGACGACCACAGAGGGCGAGCGCGTTCTGATCAAAGAGTTCTTTGGCAGTCACAAGCGCCGCGAGTTAAAAGATCTCAAGCAAAAGTTCTACAGTTCGCTGCCCAAGATTCAAAAAGCGCTCTACCAGGATGCCGTGGAGGCTGGCTTGTTCGACGAGAATCCGGAGAGCGTCCGCTGGCGTTATCGTGGGCCGGGACTGTTACTCTTCTTCCTGAGTATCGGCCTTGCATTTTTCTTTGCCTCCACCAACTTCATTGAGGTAAGCCCAGCACTGCTGTGCTTGCCAGGAAGTCTGTTTGTCCTCGCAGCGTCTCTCATAATCATAGCCCAGGTCATGCCGCGAAAGAGTAACCAGGGGAGCGAGGTTGCCAGCCGGTGGCGGGCCTTCCATCGGTACCTCCAGCAGATCGAGCACTATGAAGACCTGCAAGAAAAGCGAGACATCTGGGCGGATTATCTTCCCTATGCGGTGGCTTTTGGGCTGGAGCATGGCTATATCCGGCACTTCGCCAAGGTGAATGCCCCCGCACCCACCTGGTACCGACCTTACGGGTATGGCTACGGCTATCCTGGCTATGGGCATTCCTCGGCAGGGCAGAGCATGAGCGGTGGTAGGGGCCTCGCCAGCGGGAGCGATGTCCAGGATTCGTTCGGCGGCGGAAGCGGGGGCATTCAGGGTATGAGTGACAACATGGCCACGGGGTTGCAGAGCATGAGCACGGGGCTCTCTTCCATGCTCTCCGAGACAGCCAGCACCCTGAGCACCCCTCCGCCCTCCAAAAGCGGGAGTGGCGGGAGCAGCGGAGGATGGTCCGGAGGCGGTGGCGGTGGTGGGGGCGGTGGCGGCGGGAGTCGCGGCTTCGGTTGAGCAAACAACGATTATGTCATGTAACAGGGTAAATCTTTATGGAAACTAACCGCATCATCGGCTTTATTCTGATCGCCCTCGGGGTTCTGCTGGCGCTGATAGGTATCAGCTGGGGCCTCACCGAGATGGGATCGGGCAGACTGGAATCCTCCGGGTTTCTCCTGCTGATGTTTCTCCTGCTGCCTATCTCTGTCATGTTCGGCGGTGTCGGGTTCTACCTGTTGCGCCGCACCGGCAAAGAGATGCAGGACATGGTAGAGGTCAAGCGGCAGAAGAAGATTCTCAGCGCGCTGCAAGCCCAGGGTCGTCTCTCGCTCAGCGAGGCCGCGTTGGAGGTCAACGGAACGCTGGAGCAGATTCGGCAGGACATCTACGATCTGGTCGGGAAAGGGTTGTTTACCGGCTACATTGATTGGGACGCAGGTATCCTCTATTCTCGTCAGGCGCGCGAGATGCGCGCGGGCGGGGTCTGCCCCAACTGTGGGGCGGAGGTAGAATTGGCAGGCAAGGGAGTGATCAAATGTCCATATTGTGGAACAGAGATTTTCCTGTAGACTTGCCTCATTAGCACAGGCTGGTACCTCTCTTGTTTCAACGAAAGGAGTTCGCACATGGGTCTTGACGATACACTCCGGGAGCTAAAGAATAAGATTCCAGGATTTAGCCTGGAATCCCGCCGCGAGGCGGACAAGGAGCTGCGCACAGCTACGGCTGCCGCCTTCACGAGCCAGGTTTCACGCCTGACGCGGGTGCAGGAACAGGCGCTCAAGGAAGGCGACTTCGATATCCTGGAGACGCTGGATCGCATCATCACACGCCTGCAACATCTGGGAGATCGCATCCGTACAGCCAGCTACGGTTACACGGGCCTCTTCGATGATGACAAGGTAGATGAAGGGGTTCTCGATAGCTTCTACGCCTTCGACCTTGAGATTGCCAATGGGGTCGAGCAGGTGGCTGACCTCATCGCCCAACTGGGCAACCGGGAGCAGCGAAGCGAAATTCTCGACCTGCTACGCGCCAAGATTGATGGTCTCCACGATGCCTTCGGCAACCGCAGCCAACTCATCGACACCTACAAGGGTCCTGGCCGGAACGACCCGACAGAGACGATCTAAAACACCTTACTCTTTTCCATTCCCCTAATCTGTTAAAGTAAAAGGAGTTCCCCCATGGCGATATTGCAAGTGATCGAGTGGATTGATGCAACGGGGCGCGAGATCGTCAAGCGCGTACCGGAGCATGGGTCGGGTGAGTTCCGCCTTGGCTCGCAGCTGATAGTGCGCGAGAGCCAGGCCGCGGTTTTCTTCCGCGATGGAAAAGCGTTGGACACCTTTGGCCCTGGTCGCCACACGCTGACCACCGCCAACCTTCCGCTGATCGACAATCTGTTCAAGCTCCCCTTCGGTGAATCGCCCTTCAAGGCAGAGGTTTTCTTTGTCGCGCTGAAGCAGTTCACCGACATGAAGTGGGGCACGCCGCAGCCGATTACCCTGCGCGACGCAGACCTGGGTATGGTGCGACTGCGCGCCTTCGGTAGCTATGGTGTCCAGATTCAGGACCCCGCGCTCTTCGTGAACACCATCGTGGGCACCAAGTCCCTCTTCGAGACGCGCGAGATTGAGGGCTATCTACGCTCCATGATTGTCTCTCGTTTGACCGATATCATCG
>JACCSL010001033.1 GCA_013812995.1 Ardenticatenales bacterium
TCTATGGCAAGCGGCATCAAACCCTATGTTTTCCCGAGATAAGTCCACCAATATTTGTGAGGCGACAATCACAAACCGATCCGATGCTGAGAGTGACATTCCAGCAGCTAGGAGCTTTGCTTCAAACGCCAGAGACCGCTGTGTCGCAAAAGGTTGAATAGGAGCGGTAAGATTCGCCTGTGACTGTTTTTTGCAAACCAAAATGGCATCAAGGCTGATTGGATTCTTCGCGGCGGTTTTAGGGCTGGCGGCCCGAAGTTCAGCATGGACAGGATACGCTGCCACAATAGCAAACCCTGTATAGGCAAGGGCCTCGTGAATTGCGGCCCATCCTTCGGGGCGCGAGTGATGGAAACTGAAGGCTAACACTCCTTCCTCCTTCAGCACCCGCCCACACTCCATGAATACCGCCCCCAGCTGCCTAGCAAATACGCGTGGCTCTTTATGCTGAACCTCGCCCGCCGCCGAGGAATCCGCCCCTGAGAACCACGGATACCGAATCCGAAGCACAGGCGCGAGCCAGGCAAAGAAAAAATCACTAAGCTCGCTGTAATGCACGAAGTCAAAATAAGGAGGGTCGGTAATCACCGCATCAACGGAGCCATCTGGCAGGGGAAGCAATGAACTATCCCCATTAAGGACCATTAGACCAGCGTCCGTTCCTGCAAGGCTCTCCCATGTATCAACCAGTTGCGCCCGGATGGGGGGACTTGATACAATTTTTCTCACTGGACCACGTTCACCGAACAAATCTCGCTCGAACCCAAGTTCAAAGGGCTTGTCGAGATAGCGCTTTGCCCGAATCAGACGAGATTCGAAAAGAGTGCTGAAGGTGCCGCTACTCTTGTCAGTACCCCAAACTGAGTTTTCGAGCGGTGCGCGCTCAGGTTTGAGGATGTGGTGAGAAAACATGTGCCGTACAGCACCCGTTCCCTCGCCTTTGAAGCTGCAAAAGAGGTTATTGAATTCAAGGGTACTGGAGAACAGACACAACATTTGCTCCTGAATTGCTTCATCCTCTATATCAAGGATGGCCCGCAGGAGCAATCCCAGACAAAGCAACTGCCTGGCATTGAAAAAATCTTTCCAGTCAAGGTAATTGTAACCGCGCGCTTGGTCAGTGTTATGTCCCGGTCGAACCCCCAAGGTAGGCAGAGGTAATTCTTCGCAGAGTAGTCTTGCCTCCGCCTCCTCGTACAGAGCCAAATCTTCCTCACGGACCGGGAGATAGACCTTCTCACCATCAGATCGGAGGGCCAGCATCGCATACAGGCGATGCGCTGGTGGCTGCCCATCTGGGGGCAATAGTGTTTTGATGCGGTAACGGTTGCCGCTTCTGGTGGTTACATGCTGCCCCGACGCTGGTCCCTGTTGGGGGTTGAAGCAATGCGCGCACTGTGGACACTCCAGGTCAAGGGCATCGTATCGCTCCTCAATGATACCCCAGCAGTTTGGGCAAATGATCTGAGCTTTGGGTTTCTTCTTTGGATAGGCGTTTTGCGAAAAAACATAGCGGGAGAAGAGCGGTATAACCTCACCCTCTGGGGTAGTCACCGTTTTGACCCAAAAAAAGTAGAGTACCGGAATAGGCTCGCCCGTTTGTGGGTCAACACTCTGGTAGTAGCGGCGGATTTCCTGGGCTACTCCCTGCTCTAACCGGGCAAAGGTAGCGCGAAGCTGCGCCTCTGGCACGCGGGTAAATGCCTGTCGGACCAGAAAGGTGCTGACAGGATTGATGTCACAGCCGATGGCCTTCGCTCCGAGCTTGACCGCCTCTCCTAACGTTGTTCCGCTCCCCATGAAGGGGTCTAGCACGATTTTTCCGGTCAGATGGTGATGATCGTAGAAGTGCTCCCAAATATCAACGCCTGGAGGACTCAATGCGCCCAAGGTAATCGCGCGAAATACAGAGCCCAGGCGCGTCGCCCACCATTTGTGAATGTGGTAGATGGGTCGATTGATCTCTTTACGCCAACTCTCCTGCTCAGCAATCTCACTCACTTCAATAACAGGAAAATCGCATTCGAGCGCGGTTGTCTTTTGCTCCAGAATAGACGTGGCTTCTTCGCCCTCCGTAGTCATTCCTCAGAGCTTTCATTGTTACTCTCAGTGTCAGCAGCGCGAGGAGCCATTGTCACAGCCTTTGAGGATTGGCTAGACAGGCGGTAGGCCACAAAGCGATGTTCTGTCCCGGCATTGGTGTTGGGAACACGCTCGGCCTTGAGTTCATTGGTTCGCAAATCGAAGGCGTATCCCACCACCAGCGTGGCCGACTCCACACGACTCAATTGACCAACAACTTGGAAGCGAGAATCAGGCTCCATGCTCTGGGGAAGAATTAGGGTCATAAGTCCAGTCGTGCCTTCGGTGAGGGCAAAGGGTGTAGGAGCAACATACATCCTCTGGTTTCGCGTAAACGGAAGAGGCATTAAGGCGAATTTCCCAATTGAAAATAGAGTTGTTCTGACAAGCCAGCGAGGGCGAGAACCCGAAGGAGCAGTTCAGGGAGAGGGGTTAAGCGCCA
>JACCSL010001056.1 GCA_013812995.1 Ardenticatenales bacterium
GCGCACGACTGTTCACCGATACGGTGAGTGGTGCCCGCGTGGAGCGGCCTGGGTTGGCGGAGGCGCTACGGGAGTGTCGGCCAGGCGACACCCTCATCGTATGGAAGCTGGATCGCCTGGGGCGCTCGCTTCCGCACCTGGTCGAGATTGTTCGTGAGTTGGGCGAGCGTGGAGTTGGCTTTAGAAGTCTCCAGGAGCAACTCGATACCACCACAGCGGGGGGCACCCTGATCTTCCATATCTTTGCCGCTTTAGCCGAGTTTGAGCGCGACCTGATCCGCGACCGGACCAAGGCGGGTCTGGCTGCCGCACGAGCCCGAGGTCGCATAGGGGGACGACCCAAAGGCGTGGACCTGAAGAAGAAGAAAGCTGCTCTGGCCCTGAAGAAGGAGGGTGGGCATAGCGTCCGCGAGATCTGCGAGATTGTGGGCATCTCTCGCAACACCTATTACAAGTACACCCGCGAGGAACAGCGCTAGCCACTCAAGAACATCCTTGGCCGTTGCCCCCCCGACTTTTTAGTGCTCTCCTACATTGGACGGCCAAGGTCTCTCCTTGATTTTACTTGGCCGCGCCCTTCTTCCCCTGGCTCAAGCTCAGGGGTTTTCGGGCGCTAACGTCTATAAAATCATACAATCACAAATTCGCCGACCCTGACACTGAGGTATCTGTCGCGAGAAGCTGTCACGCAACTTCATACTCTCATACAATCATACGGCACTACCAAGAGGAGCCCGGATCCTATATTACCCCAACCACAATGTTTTATGTCAACACCAAGGCTGAAGGAATGAGGGGTAAGGACCACACGGGTCTCCAACACCTTTGCCCTGGCATGCTTCTGTCTTACTGCTATGCGCCACCTCCCGATATGGCACGGGTGCCTAATTCCATACATTCATAAATTCATACAATTACTCTGACCTCATCTCTGACCCGTATAACGGGTTATAGAATGGTTCATCGCTATCCGTGGGCCCTGATAAAAGGGAATAGCTACGCACATCTATTGACATAATAATATTGTATTATGTCAATACTTGAGTTTAGAGCTGAGGCTGTGAGAGCAACTTAACAACTGAAAAGGAATCGGGGATGATAGGTTCATCCAATCCCTCATGAGGAAAGAGAAACCTATGATCGACCGATTCCGCGAAGGAGTATACCAGAGTTTTAGCCAGCGGGCGGATGCAGGGATGGATCTGATAGACGCGCTGAGCAGCGCGCAGCAGGTGGAGTCGCCCGTCGCCATGAGCGAGTCACCCTTGTTTCGGCGCAGCTTCAGTAGCGTCTATGATGTGCTCAATGAGGGGCGACTGGAGCTTGACGCAGTGCGGCAGGTGCTCGACGAGTGCCAACCCGCGACGGCTGAACAGATTAGCGGCTATGAGGTCTATGCGCTCGACTGCACCGAAGACCCTGCCACCGCTGCGCCGACCCTACCTGACCGCACCCAGGCGAAAAAAGGCCGCCACGCCCCGACGGTCGTGGGGCATCGCTACTCGTGGCTGGTGCGGCTGGTGGAGCGGGGTAGCTCCTGGGGGATGCCGCAGGATATTGAACGAGTCGCCAGCTCTAGCAGCGACTCCCAGGTCGGCGCGGCGCAAGTGCAGGCCCTCGCCGCCCGTAACCAGCGGCCCAAGGTGGTGGTGGCCGATGCGCTGTACGGCAACGCGCTCTTCCTTCAGGTGTTTGTGACGGTGCAGTTCGTTTACGCACTGGTGCGCCTGCGCCGCAACCAGCTCTTCTATGAAGCGCCGTCGGAGCGTACTCCCGGTCAGAAAGGACGCCCCCGCAAACACGGACGCAAGTTCAAGTTGTCCGCCCCGTGGCGTGCACCGGATTGCCTGGAGGAGTGTACCCTGCTAGGGCAGACGGTCCGCTTGAGCGCGTGGGAGGGCCTCCATTTGTACAAACTGCCGGAGTTGGTCGGCATGGTACTCTGTGTCCAGTTCCTCAAGGCCGATGGGACGCCGCGTTTTGCGCGCCCCCTCTTTTTGTTCTGGACGGGTCCGACCTCGGTCGTCTTGGTGGATTTGGCCCAGATGTACTTGTGGCGCTTTGCGGTGGAGCATCTGTTCCGCTTTTTGAAACAGCATCTGGGTCTGACCACCGCGACCTCGCCCGACCTAGCGCATCGGCAGCGCTGGCTCTGGTGTTGCGCGATGGCCTATTGCCAACTCTTGCTCCTGCGGCCCCATGTGGCCGACAAGCGTCCCCCCTGGCAACCCCAGCGCACCCCGTCCCAAGACCGTCCGATGACCCCAAGACAGGTGCAACGGCAGGCGCTCTCCTTTTTGCTGACCTTCGGAACCCCGGCCCGCGCGCCCCAACCCGCTGGAAAAGGGCGCGGGCGCACGTCAGGCTTCCAGCCCGCCCCGCGTCCACGCCATCCCATCATCAAAAAGGGTAAAAAGCGCCCCAAAGCGGCCTAATTTTAGCCTTTCTCCTTCGTTTTCAGTTGTTAATGTGCCGAATGCTCATGTCTCGGCTTGTTCTACCTACCCTTTGCTCAGAGCCTTGGCTCTAAACTCAAGTCAA
>JACCSL010000001.1 GCA_013812995.1 Ardenticatenales bacterium
GCCCACGCCCTTCCCGCCGGGTCCGGCCACACGGCTGGGCCTCTTCGTCGGCTACCAGCACCCTAAACTGCTGGAACTCCTCCACACCGGCAACGTGCCACTGGTCAAGACGCTGGAGTATGATGCGAACCTGATGGAGCACATCAAACAGATTTCGCCCAACACCACCATCGTGGCGCGCTACACGCCGCTGAAGCAACTAGAGCTCGCCACGATGGACCCCGCTGCGGAGGCGCGCCAGTTTGTGGAGATGCTACTACCCATCGCCACGGAGCCCAAGCGGCTGGCAAACATCGATGTCTGGGAAGCCTACAACGAGCCTACCGTGCGCAACCCCGAGGAGATGAAGCGGCTGGCTGACTTCGAGGCGGAGCGCGTCCGGCTGCTCGCCCAGGCGGGGGTTCGTTCCTGCATCGGCAACTTTGCCACGGGGGAGCCCGCCCTGGAGTTGTGGCCGCACTTCTTCTCGGCGCTTCAGGCAGCGAAGGAGCACAATGGGGTGCTGGGGCTGCACGAGTATTCCGCCCCCTATCTCTGGTTTGGCAGCGGGCCGTACCAGTTGCAGGCCGGGCAGGACGAGGGGGACGAGGGGTGGCTCACGCTTCGCTACCGCAAGGCCTATCGCCGCTATCTTCAGCCGAATGGCCTGGACATCCCGCTGCTGATTACGGAGACGGGCATCGATGGGCAGGTGCTCAACCGGCCGGGACCCTCCGGGCTGGGCTGGCAGGATTTTGCGGACTTCTGGGAGCAGGAGGGGCGCATCCGAACGACGGCGGCTGACTTCTACATGGAGCAACTGGCCTGGTATGATGCTGAGCTAGTGCTGGATTCCTACGTGGGCGGCGCAGCGATCTACGCACTGGCCGCTCCAACGGGTTGGGCCTCGTTCGAGATTGTTGGGAGCTGCGCCGATCTGCTACAGCAGTATCTCGCCGTTCACCCCCGACGATAGAGCGCAGGCAAAAACAAAACGCAATGCGGGACGCATTGCGTTTTGTTTTGCCTGCGGGGTAAATCCTTACTTGCTGGGCAGGAACTTGTTCATCGTGGTGCCACAGACAGGGCACTTGCCCTTCGCCATGCGGCGACCATTGGTGGTCTGGGTAATCTGCGACTCCTTCATGGTGCGCTTTTCTTTGCACTTCACACAGTAGGCTTCGTATTCTTCAGCCATAATCCGTTACCTCCTTTCCTTCGGGGATGGACCCAGTTTGGGCGAACGGCTCAAGGACGGAACATGTCGAACGCGTGCCACTGCTCACGCGCCAGTTCCAACAGGCGATAATCATTGCGGTAGGCCACGCGTTGCGCGGCCTCGTCAAAGGCGAACCACCGGACATCGTCGACCTCGGAGAGTTGCGGGTTGGGTTCGCCCGCCTCGTATTTCATCAGAAAGTACTCGACGAATTTGTGCAGACGGTGGTGGCGGCTGGCAAAGAAGTTGTACTCGACGGTTTCCAGGTGCGTGAGCACCAGGGCTGTGATGCCTGTCTCCTCTCCCACCTCGCGCAGAGCCGCCTCGGTTGAGTTTTCCCCTGTCTCGATCCGCCCCTTGGGTAGACTCCAGCGGCGTTTGTCGTGGGTGGCGATCAACAGCACCTCCAGCCCCGTGGACCCGTTGCGGAGTACCACTCCCCCCGCCGAGCGAACTGTGGTCGTTTTTACCTTGCTCAATCCATCCACCAACCCGTTTGGCCTCAGAGTGTGCACAGTGTAAACGATTTATGAGTCCCTTGCCAAGTCGAACGGAAAGGCTGAACGGAAAGGCAAAAGGCAAAAGGCAAAAGGCAAAGGGCAAAAGGCAACGATTTGTGGGGGAGACGACAGTTGCTGTACAGACATCGTTGCCCTGGCGGGTGTCGATGCGGCTGCTTCGACCATTCAGGGCAGCGCAGTGGGTTTGCGACGGGCCAGGAGTACGAAGGCCAGAAGCATGAGGGCGACCGTGCCGATTGCGAGAATGGGTAGTATGCGAGAGGTGGGTGAGGGGGGTGCGGTTGGCGGAGGAGTTTGGCCCTTACCCAGTACCAACAAAGGGCTGTGGGAATCCTTGAGCAGCTTGGTACTGAGACAAGGGAATGTCTCCAGTCGGCCTTCGTGCTCAGAGCTATAGACGAGATATTCTTTGCCCACTTCAAAAGTTAAAGGATCTTCTACATCATCAGTATACACCGTCATATATGAGGCAACTGGCCCCTTCCAAACTGTGGAGACCTCGAACTTAACAGAGGGCCATGTGGCCTGGGGGGACCGATACCATAGCACTCTCCATAGG
>JACCSL010000005.1 GCA_013812995.1 Ardenticatenales bacterium
GAGTTGCACCGCGACCTTGCCTCGCTTTCCTCCAACAGCACTCATATTACGCTGGAGGGCCTCACACACACGGGCGTAATGGGTGATGCAGGCGTCGCACCCGTGGTGGGCGCGATTCGCGAGATGGTAGAGGCCGTGCGCCTCAGGTCATAGAGAGATATCGACGCCGTAGCCCTTGAGGATGTGGCGGGCCACCACGCTCTTGTGGACCTCGTCCGGGCCATCGTAGATGCGTGCGCCGCGCTCGTGTCGATACCAGAAGGAGAGCGGCGTGTCATCGGTGATGCCCAGCGCCCCGTGAACCTGGATGGCGCGGTCCAACACGCGATGAAGGACATTTGCCACGAAGAACTTGATGATTGAGATTTCCACGCGCGCCGCGTAACTTCCCTCGCTGTCCATCTTGCGCGCGGCCTCCAGCACCATCAGGCGCGAGGCGTTGATCTCGGCGCGGCTCTCCGCGATCCAGTGCTGAACCACCTGCTTGCTTGCCAGCAGCGTCCCCGGGGAAAGCTCACGCGTGGCCGCCCGGCGGCACATGAGGTCGAAGGCGCGCTCGCAGATGCCAATCCAACGCATACAATGATGGATGCGCCCCGGCCCCAGCCGCTCCTGCGCGAGTGCGAAGCCTTCCCCCTCATGTCCCAGCAGGTTGGCGCGGGGCACGCGACACTCCTCGAAGTAGACCTCCGCGTGACTGACGTAGTCCTCGCCCACATCCCCCATGATGGAGATGTTGCGCTCAATGCGGAAGCCCGGTGTATCCGTAGGGACGATAATCTGGCTGGCGCGCTTGTGGGGAGCCGAAGCATCGGGGGTCGTCACAGCCATGACAATGGCGAACGCTGCACCATCGGCGGAGGAAGTGAACCACTTGTGCCCGCTGATGAGATAGTCCTCCCCCTCGTGGCGTGCGGTGCAGCTCAGCCAGACCGGGTTCGACCCGGCGTGCTCCGGCTCGGTCATGGCAAAGCAGCTTCGAATCTCGCCACGCGCCAGAGGCATGAGGTAGCGGTCGCGCTGCGCCTCCGTGCCGTGGCTCAGCAAAAGCTCGCTGTTGCCGATGTCGGGAGCCTGGCAGTTGAAGAGGTAGTGGCCCAGCGGACTGCGCCCCAGCACCTCGCTGACCTGCGCGAACTCGTAGAGTGTCAGTCCCAGCCCGCCGTACTCCGGGGGCAGATGGGGTGCCCACAGGCCGCGCGCCTTGATCTCTGCTCGCTTTTCGGCCAGGATGGGCAGTAATACGCCAAATCCCTCCTGCAAAAAGCGGGATTCCAGAGGATATAGCTCCTCTTCCACCACCGTTCGGATTTCCGCCAACAGGGTCTGTAACCGCTCGTCCTCCTCACCCGCCATGACACCTCCTTATTTTCGCAGCATCTGGCCGACTTTCCGGACCTCGGCCTGGAAGGCGGCAAGGGTGGTAAAGTGGGGGTGCTGCTCCGGTAGCAGCGCCCGCCATTGCTCCTGAGCCACATGGCGAACCATCTGGCTCAGGGCGTAGGAAACCGAGAGTAGGTCGGCCCCCTTGGCACGCTCGCCCTGGCTCAGGAGGGTACGCGCCTGCGGGAAGATGCGGCGCGCCTGATCCATCCATCCCATGACCGACGTAGAAGCTACCCAGCGCCGCGCCTCCTCGTGGTCACTCGCCAGGCGCAGCAAATCCTGGAACTCGGGTATAGGGTCGAGCGCGGCCAGGGTAGTGGGCTCCAGGGGTTCGGTGAGGAGGCGCAGAAGGGTTTGCGCCGCCTCCAGTTGTGATGACAGATTGCCCTGGCGGATGGACTCCGGGAATTGCGCGGCCTGCTCAAGATGCCTATGCGCCTGACGCGATGCATCCGGGGTCAATCGCTCCAAGGCGGTGAGCCCTGCCTGGAGCAGTGCTGTTGCCTCTGCGATTTCTGCGACATGCGCGGCCTGGGCCTCGACACTGACCTGGGCGATGCGGTGATGGCGCGCAGCCAAAGTCGCCGCTGTGGGCCTGCGGCCATGCGTCCCCCTCCAGGGCTGCTGCGCTGTTCTGACATGTGCGCCACGCGATAGCTCCGCAGGAGGTCGGCGATAAGGGCGGGGCATAGCCTCGAAAACGGGCGGTTCTGCGAGATGGCGCGCCCGAAGGACGCTCGCTGGTACGCGGCGAGCGGTTAGCTGTCGGGCATGGCTAATGGTTCTTGCAAGGGGACGGCCCAGGCCCACGGGCAGCCGCCGCGCCGAGGAGGTGACCCCGCGAGCAGGCTTCGTCGCCGCCGCAGCGGGCTGGGTGATGGCCTGTTGGAACGCAACCACCTGCTCGGCGAGCGCAGGATAGTTGGCCTCCAGAAGCAAGCGATGGAGATGCTCAAGGACGGAAACGAGGTCATCGCCCGGCGCACGGGGCCGGGATAGGTGGCGGGGCTGTGCCACGCGTTGCTCGTAGCGGTGATCGATCAGCTCATTCGCCAGGTGCCGCTCCAGTGCCTCGTATTCACGCTTGCGCTCGTCAAAGGCTTTCAGATTTTTGTCGAGGGCGGCCAGCACCATCAATGATTTTTGCGCAACGGGAAGCTGAAAACTCTCAATGGCATCACGGAAGCGCTCGTCCAGATCCTCGATCTGGAAGCGCCATTGATCACGCTCCGCGAGCAGGGCAGCAGGAATGTAGGGGGCGAGGTCGAGGAACTCGTCCCATTTCCCCTCATCCAGCAGCTGCTGGAGTTGCGCCACCATCTGCTCCTGCCGATGGCGCTCATGCAGGGTTGCTAAGTTTTGCTCATGCTGGTGCTGAAGCGTCGCCAGGGCCTCGGCATGGTGCTGGCTCAGCGCGGCCAGCAGCTGCTCCTCGGGGATTGTGGAGAGGTCCGGCGCAAGCGGGCCTGCTCCAGCATCCACCTGCACTCCCTGCGCGTGCAGCACCTCGCGCCGCGCACCGAGCAGTCCCTGCAACGTCGAGAGCAGGGGCGCGGGTGCGCCCAAGCCACACAGTTGCTCGTGTAGGGCTAGCATCTGCTCGATGGTGACCAACTCTTGCCGGGCATCCGCCATAGCTACTCGTTACCCTCACCCCCGACCAGCGTCCGGACGCGCGCCAGCATATCCTCCAGCTCGAAGGGTTTAAGAATGCAGTACTGGCGACCAATCCGCTCCGAGGCGTGACGGTAAGAAACCGGGCTCGCGGTCATGACAATCACGGGCAGGCCCGGCCAGAGGCCGCGCGTCTGGAGATGATTGAGAAAGGTGTAGCCATCCATCAGCGGCATCATCATATCCAGAATAATAAGCGCGGGCGTTCGATACTTGATGCTTTCCAGCGCGTCCATTCCATTCTCTACCGTCTCCACCTCGTAGCCCTCTTCTGCCAAGAGGTCCAAGAGCGCGATACGATCCCCCGCATCGTTCTCGACGATCAGGATAAAGGCACTCATGGTGCGCCTGCTTCTAACCCGTCCCGCTGCCAGATCGCCTTGCCAACAAAGAACGGCCCCATCTGCTGCATGTACTGCGAGGTCTGCTTGGTCTTGCGCATCGCCTGCACGATGGAAGAAAGCGGAAAGAGCGCCGGGCCAAGCAACCCGATGACGAAGTCATTGTCGTTCTTGTCCAACCCAAAGGAGGCGAGCCGGATGTCATAGCCATATTCCGCCGCCCCGTAGGCGCGGCCGATGCTGCCATGCTCCTTCAGCAGGGCAAACTGCTCCTCCTGCGAGAGTTGCTCGAAGGTGCCCTGGCGGCGCAAAGGATACCAGATGGCCCAGGGCCACTCCGGGTTGCTTACCTTCTTGCGCGGCAGGGTCAGCAGGTAATGTTCCAGGTCCCGCTCGTAGCCGATGGAGTAGGTGCGGCCAAGCATGGTGTATTCGGGTTTCGGGGTCAGCGCGGTGAAGGGTGCGCGATTCAGCAGCGGGCGCACCTGGTCGATGAAAAAGTCCGGCTCCTCGCTGAAGGTGAGCAACGCAATGCCGCGCGCATCGTTGAGGTCGGCGTAGAGCACCCCGCCCAGGTTACTTTGCTCCAGCGCGGCGCTGACCTCGGCGCTGTTCTGGCAGTCGCCGAACGCGAGCAACTGCATGAAGAGTCGCCGGTCTAGCGACATCGGTTCCCCCGCCTTGTTTTTCCCCTTCTCGCCAAGGTCGAGGGGTTGATATTCTTGACTCATAGGCTCCTTTCTTTCGTCACGAAATTCGGCTCGACATGCGCGAGGGCTGCCCGCGCCGCCTGCTCTCCCGAAAGAATACAGTCGGGGATTCCCACGCCTCGGTAAGCGGCCCCTGCCACGAAAAGCCCCGGATGCGCGGCCAGCCGCTGCTCGATCAGCGCAAGGCGCTCGGGGTGGCCCAGCGTGTACTGGGGCATCGCCTCCGGCCAGCGGTAGAGCCAGTGCTGGTCGGGTGGTTCGCTGATGTCCAGCGTGCGCTCGATCTCCTCCAGCGCCATCGCCAGCAGCGTGTCATCGCTTTCCGCCAGAACATTGCGCCCGCCGTAGCGCCCCAGGTAGACGCGGATCAGCGCCGCCCCGTCAGGGGCTCGCCCGGCCCACTTGTTGGAACTCCAGGTACAGGCCAGCACCTCGGTGCCCTCCATCGTGGGGATGACATAGCCATATCCATCGAAGCGCGCGGCGACGGACGGGTCGCGGTACGCGACGGAAAGCGTGGCAACGGAGGCATAGGGAATGGCCTGGTGCGCCGCTGCCAGCGCCTCGTCCAGCGGAGCCACGAGCCGCGCCGTGACGAAGGCCGGCGTGGTGAGAATCAGTGCGTCGGCCTCGTGACGGCTGCCATCGGTTAGCGTCACCTGGTAGCCGCTCTCTGTTGTGCCAAGCTGCCCGACGGTGTGGCCGGTCAGAATCTTGACCTCATCCAACTCGGTCAGGAGCAACTCGACCAGTTCCTCCATACCGCTGCGAAAGGAAATGAAGGGCGGATACCCTGATGCGTTTGCGTCATCGCTCTGCGCCTGCGCGGCAACGAGCCCCCGCAGGAGGCTGCCATGCTTGTGCTCCAGCTGGCGGAGCTGCGGGAAGGTCGAGGCGAGGCTGAGCTGCGCCGCGTCCCCGGCGTAGATGCCGCCCATCAGCGGCTCAACCAGCCGCTCGAACACTTCCCTGCCCACCCGCCGCGTGACGAATCCCGCCACCGACTCGTCCTCATCGCCGGGTGCGGGAGGAAGCTCCGTTTCCTCCGCCAGCCGCGCCTGTCCCTCGGGCGAGATGAGCGTGCTCTGGGCCAGCGCCTCCAGGTTGGTTGGAACCATGCCCGTCAGCCCTTCGGGCAGAGGATGCAGTGCGCCGCCAGAGCGAACGAAGGTCCGCGCATGGGCGGGGTCACGCCCCTGTAGCCGCTCCGTGACGCCGAGTTCCTCGCACAGCGCGATGCCGCGCGGCTTGCGCGAAAGAAAACAGTCCGCTCCCGCCTCAATCACGAAGCCACCCGCGCGCTCGGTGAGAATCTTCCCGCCCAGCCGCGCCTCGCGCTCAATGAGCGTCACCTGTACCTCGGGCGCGAGGGTACGCAGGCGGTACGCCGCCGCCAGCCCGCTGATTCCCCCGCCGACAATTACCACCCGCGTCATGAGGCGCTGCCTTCGGGCTCAGCAAGCCAGTGGCCCGCGTGGGATCGAATCACCTCCGCCAACTGCTTGATGAACAACGGGTCGAGGTTGAGCGCGGGGGGACGCTCCAGACGCACCCCCAACGCGCGCGCGACCTCCTGTGCTTTTATGTCAATATCGAACAGCACCTCGACATGGTCGGAGACAAAGCCCACGGGAATGCTGATGATGTCGCGGATGCCCTGCTCTGCCAGCACGGGGATATGCTCCTCGATCTGCGGGCCGAGCCAGGGCTCCGGGCTGCGCCCAGCGGACTGGTAGCTCCAGGACCACTGATCGTCGCGCAGTCCGGCCTGCTCCGCCACGAGCCGCGCCGTCTCGCGAAGCTGCTGGTCATAGGGGTCGCCCATCTCCAGGATGCGGGTGGGCAGGCTGTGCGCGCTGAAAATCACATGGACCCTGCCCCGCTCGGGCTCCGGCCAGCGCTGGAGCCCCTCGTGGACGCGGTTGACGAGCGCCTGGAGGTACTTGGGGGCATCGTGGTAGCTGCCAACATGCGCCCACTCGATCTGCCCGCGATACATCTCCATGCCCGCCTCAATCTTCTGCTGGTACTTCGCGATGCTCATGGAACTGTAGTGCGGGGCCAGCACCATGCTGATGGCGTGGGT
>JACCSL010000943.1 GCA_013812995.1 Ardenticatenales bacterium
CTCCGGGGCCACATAATCCTCATAAAGAATCTCGCTGGTGGCGGAGGCGCGAATGCCGAGTTTGGGCTCTTTCTTCCCACGGATGAACCCCGGATGATCCGCATCGATCATGAAGGCACTGATGCCTTTGTGCTTGGGCTCGGCGTCGGGGTTGGTGACGGTGAAGAGCGTGATGTAGTCGGCGACGGGGCCGCTGGTGACCCAGCTCTTGCGCCCGTTGATGACAAAATCACCGGCCTCGTTGCGGAGCGCGCGGGAGCGCATGGTACCCGCGTCGGAGCCGCTCATGGGTTCGGTCAGGGAGTAGGCCCCGATTTTCTGGCCGGTGGCAATCGGGACGAGGTACTTCTGCTTCTGCTCCTCGGTGCCGAACTTGAGCAGGCCGTGGCAGTAGAGCGAGTTATTGACGCTCATGATGGTACCGTGCGAGGCGTCGACCTTGCAGATTTCCTCCATCGCCAGCACATAGGCCAGGGTGTCCATCCCCGCGCCGCCGTAGGCTTCGGGCACCTCGATGCCCATGAGCCCCAGCTCGCCCATCTGCTTGACGGTCTCCAGGGGAAACTCGCCCGACTCGTCGTACTCGGCGGCGATAGGGGCAATGACATTCTGAGCAAAATCGCGCGCCAGGTCGCGGATCGCGCGCTGTTCTTCGGTAAAATCGAAATTCAAGATGCCTCTCCTTTGTGGCTTTTGCGCGGCATTATAGTCATCGCTCGAAAATTCCGACAATTTCAGGGGGGTTTGCGGATTCCGCATGAAGTATAGAAAATAGCGCTCCCGCCGCGACTTCCGCCCCGACTGGTCGCCTATCCCATAACTCTATTCAAGGAACTGATTATGTCAACGAAGTGTCTCCCCTTGCTTTTCTCGCTCTTGCTGCTGGTGGGCTGCGGCCCAGAGCCCGCGCCCCCCGTGGCGGCTGCGCCCTCGGCGACTGTTAGTGCCTCTGAAACACCCGCTGTGGTTGCCTCTGAAACATCCGCTGCGCTGGCCGCCGCGACCCGCGCGGCCTTTACCGCGACACCGAAGAGCAGCGCCACCCCCGCATCTACCGCCACACCGAAGAAAACTGCCACGCCGGAAGCCACCGCTACCCCAGAGGGATTGAGCGAGGCGCAGTTGGCAGAACTTCGGCCCAACGAGATGGGCTGGATTCCGGTGCTGGAATACCATCTGTTCGAGGGGGAGAACGGAGCCTACAGTCGCACACCCGCCTCGTTCCGCGCGGATCTGGAGCTGCTCTATGCGCACAACTTTTACCCGATCCGCTTCCGTGACCTGGCGGCGGGCACGATTGATATTCCGGTGGGCAAATCGCCCGTCGTGCTAACCTTCGATGATTCCTCGGATGGGCAGTTCCGCTACCTGGACGAGGCCACGGTAGACCCCAACTCGGCGATGGGTATCCTGCTGGCCTTCTCGGAAGAGCACCCAGATTTTCCCCCCATCGCGACCTTCTTCCCCCTGATCGAGGTCGATGTGCCGGAGCGGATTCTCTTTGGGCAACCGGAGTATGCCCAGCGCAAACTCCAGGAGATTGTGGCCTGGGGCGGCGAGGTCGGCAGCCATACGTACAGCCACGAGCGGCTGGACCGCGCGGAGCCGGAGCGCATCCGGTGGCAGCTGGCTTTTTCCAGCCAGGAATTGGAAGAGTTGATCGGGGATGGCTATGAGATCACGAGTCTCTCGCTCCCCTTTGGCATCTATCCGGGGGATGAGTCGTTGATCCACAGCGGCGAGGCGGAGGGGGTCAGCTATGAGTTCGCGGCGGCGGCGGAGGTCGATGGTGGCAACAGTGTCTCGCCCTACTCGACGGAGTTCGACCCGTACCATATCGCGCGCATTCAGGTGCAGCCCGACCGAATCGAGCGCATCTTCGCCCTGTTTGATCAGCGCCCCACCCTGCCGTATGTCTCCGATGGGGACGCGACGACCATCACGGTGCCAAGCGAGGAAACGCTCGATGTGGAGCAGCAGGGAGTTTTCAATGAGTCACGCTTTGAGGGCATGACGATTCGGCGCTATGATCGCGCTGTTTCTCACAAAGACGATTAACTCCATTCGCAAACACAGGAGCTTAACTTTACGTATGAAATCCTCTCTACAGATTGCCTCTGAGGCCACGCTGAAACCCATCACGGAGGTCGCGGCCTCGCTGGGCATTCCGGAGCCCTACATCGAGCCGCATGGCAAGAACAAGGCAAAAATCGACCTGAACCTGCTCGACGAGTACCAGGATCGCCCGGACGGAAAGTATGTGCTCGTCACAGCGATCACCCCGACGCCGCTGGGCGAGGGAAAGACAACGACGACCATTGGCCTGAGCATGGCGCTCAACCGGCTGGGGCGGAAAGCCTCGGCGGCCATTCGGCAGTCGTCGCTCGGCCCGGTCTTTGGCATCAAGGGGGGCGGCGCGGGGGGCGGCTACTCGCAGGTCATCCCGCTGGAGGAGTCGATCCTGCACCTGACGGGCGATATTCACGCGCTCGCGGTCGCCCACAACCTGCTGGCGGCCCTGACGGACAATGCGTGGCTCAAGGATTCGCCCAAGGGACTGGATATTGACCCGGAGCGGATTCAGATTCGGCGCGTGATGGATGTCAACGACCGTTTCCTACGCTATATGACCATCGGGCAGGGCGGACCGCTGCATGGTGTCCCCCGCGAGACGGGCTTTGACATCGCCGTGGCCTCGGAGCTCATGGCGATTCTGGCACTGGTTTCCGGGCAGGGCAATGTGGAGGCGCTGCGGAACCTACGCGAGCGGATTGGTCGCATGGTCGTGGCCTTCTCGAAGAGCGGAGCACCGATCAGCGCGGACGATATTCGCGGGGCGGGCGCGGCAACGGTGCTCATGCGCGAGACGCTGAAACCGACGCTGATGCAGACCATCGAGAACACGCCTGCCTTTATCCACGCGGGTCCGTTCGCGAACATCGCACACGGCAACTCCTCCATTCTGGCAGACCGCATCGCGCTGAAGGTCGCTGACTATGTGGTGACCGAGTCAGGCTTTGGCATGGACATGGGCGGGGAAAAGTTCTTCGACATCAAATGTCGCGCCTCCGGGCTGCGCCCCCATGTGGCGGTGCTCGTGGCAACGGTACGCGCGCTGAAGAGCCACACAGGCAAATATGCCATCACGCCAGGCAAGCCGCTGCCGCCTGAGTTGCTCCAGGAGAACCCCGACGAGGTGTACGAGGGTGGGTCGAACCTGCGCAAGCAGATTGAGAATGTGCGTAAGTTCGGGGTGCCGGTCATCGTCGCGCTCAACCGCTACCCGGAAGACTTTCCGAGCGAGGTCGAGGCGGTGCGGCGCATCGCGGAGGAGGCCGGGGCGCGGGGCATGGCCTCCTCAACGGTTTTCGCGGAGGGGGGCAAGGGCGGCGAGGCCCTGGCGCAGCTTGTCATCGATGCGGTCGAGGGCGAGCAGACAGAGGAGTTCCGCTTTCTCTACGAGCTGGAGCAGCCCATCAAGAACAAGATCGAAACTATCGCGCGCGAAATCTACGGCGCGGCGGATGTCTCCTACAGCGAGGCCGCCGACGAGCAGATCGCGCGCTTCGAGATGGCGGGCTTTGGCAACCTGCCCATCTGCATGGCGAAGACGCACCTCTCGCTCTCGCACGATCCGCAGATCAAGGGCGCGCCCACGGGGTTCACGTTCCCCATTCGCGAGGTGCGCGCCTCGGTGGGCGCGGGCTTCATCTATCCGCTGGCCGGAAACATGATGACGATGCCGGGCTTTGGCTCCCAACCCTCCGCCTTTGATATTGATATTGATGAGAACGGGAACACGGTCGGGCTCTTCTAGGAGCAACGCGGTTCAGAAAATCAAAAGCGGGGCCGCGAATTACGGCCCCGCCGTTTTTAGTAAAGTCGTAGGTGGAAAAAGGGAGGAAGGGTGGATGACAAAGATCGTTCGCTGAACAAGTTCGCGCGGAAGTTCCTGAAAAAACTGTTAAGGGTTTATCCCAACTGGTATCACTATGTCGCGATCGAGAAAGAGGGTGACATGACCCTCAGAATTCCTGCGCCCGGTGATCGCGAGCTACTAGCCCTGTGGATATTGACCCGCTACTCCGAACGAATCACGATTGCATTTGGCGGAGGTCATGTCGATCTGGAAGATTGGCACGACCGGGGCGAGGCAACCGACATTCCGCATAGAACGAGCGTTCTTTGATAATTAAAGGCTAAATTGAGGCGAAGTTGATCCTAATACTCACCCGGCGCGCCCTCAAAGCGCCTCAAACAGTTTCTGGGGTGGGCCTTTTGG
>JACCSL010000019.1 GCA_013812995.1 Ardenticatenales bacterium
ATAGTTCAGGGGGGGGTATGGACAAGCAGAGCGAAAATCGAGTAAGCTAAGGCCATGAGCGAGATACCGATGTTGGCCCCCGAAATACGTGCGGCGCTTCCTGCGGAGGCGCACGCGTATCTGGCGGCGGTAGAGGCACAAGTGCGCGCCCTGCAAACGCAAGTCAGTAGCCTGCAAAGCCAAGTGGAAGCCCTCACGGCGCGGCTCAATCAAACGTCCCACAACTCCGCGCGTCCGCCGTCGAGTGATCCGCCGTCGGCTCCCGCGCCGCCCGCCAAGAGCGGCAGTGGGCGCAAGGCGGGCGGTCAACCGGGACACAAGGGCCAGCAGCGGCGCTGGTTGGCGGAGGCCGAGTTGAGCGGGATCGAAACCCATAGGCCGACGCACTGTTGCGGGTGTGGCAACCCCCTGCCCGCAGACGCCGCCCCGACGGGCGAAACACTGGCCCAGCAGGTGTGGGAGCTGCCCCCGATCCAACCCGAGGTGATCGAGCATCGCTTTCCGGCACTCTGTTGCCCACACTGTCAGACGATCAGCCGGGCCGCGCGCCCGGCGCAGGTGCCCCCCGGAGCTTTCGGGCCGCAGGTGGGGGCGCTGGTGGCGGTGCTCAATGGCCGCTATCGGCTGAGTAAACGGGATGTGCAGGCGCTCATGGGCGAGGTGTTTGGGGTGGACATGAGTCTGGGAAGCGTGGTCGCCCTCAGCGAGCAGGTAGGCGTGGCGCTCCACGCCGCCTATGCGGAAGTGCAAACGGTGGTAGCGCAGCAGCCGCACGCCAATCTCGATGAAACGAGCTGGCAAGAGGCCGCTCAACGGCGCTGGCTCACCCAGAGGGTCCCGGTCGCGGTGACGACGGTTGCGACCCTCTTCTATCTGGCTGCCAGTCGTGCCGGACGGGAAGTGGCCCACCTCGTGGGCACGGCGTATCGCGGGGTGGTCGGGTCCGACCGCTATAGTGCCTATCGGCAGTTTGCCGTCGCGCAGCGCCAACTGTGTTGGGCGCACCTCAAACGCGACCTGGGGGCCTGTAGCGAACGCAGCGGGGCAGTCGGAGCCTGGGGGAAACGGGCCTTGGCGGTGGTCGCCCAGTTGTTTGCCCTCTGGCATCGCTTCAAACACGGCGCGATCGACCGCGCCACCTTACAAGCGCAGATGCACCCCCTCCAAGCGGACTTTCATGCGCTGTTGGTGGAAGGACAGACCCTGCCCAGTTGGTCCAAAGCCCAGCCCTTTTGCAACGATCTGCTGCGCTTGGAGCCTGCCTTGTGGACCTTTCTCTTCGTCGAGGGGGTCGAGCCGACAAATAACGCCGCCGAACGCGCCTTGCGTCCTGCTGTTTTGTGGCGCAAAGGCTGCTTCGGCTCACGCAGTCAGGCCGGGCGGCGCTTTACCGAAGCCATTTTGACCGTCACCGCCACCTGCCGCCAACAGCAGCGCCCGCTCCTCCCCTTCTTATCCGACTCCCTCGCCGCTCACTGGGTAGGACAGCAGGCCCCCTCCCTTTTTCCTACCCCCTGAACTATTACAGAATGAGGGTAGACACGTTCTCCTTTCCTTACATACCGCATTGGGATTTTCGGATTATTCAACGCGCCTTTGATCTCTATTTTTTGTTCCCATTCCTGAAATAGTGGTTCAAACTCTCTTGGATCCACCCTATAAATTTCCTTTAGTTCAACACCTTCATAAATCGCGATAAACCAAGCCTTGACAGAGCGATACTTGTTCAGAATGACCTTGTTTAAATGATGATGTGTCGTAATACCAGCACTTTTACGTAGGGCATGATTAATTGTTTTGAGTTCATATTCGTTGCCTTCATCGTCTATAGCATCATTACCCTCCCGACCAGGTGATATACGGAGCCCGAGAAGAATCAGAACCTGAAGAACTTTCCCTCCATTGTCTTGTAAAATATCATTAATTCCATACTCGTCAGCCAAAGTTTGAGCCTCACGAATACCTCTAAAAGCAGCATTTAAGCGCTCAACATCAGACTTCTGTTGCTCCTTTGCAGGCTCTGTGTCTTGGACTGGCTCTGGAAGTGGATAAATAAGGGGAGCAATGTTAAGCGTCTCGGAAAGTACTGAGTCGTGTCCCAGCTCATCAATTAAAAATGCCGCCGGAACATCCAAAGCACGAGCAAGGTCAAAAATCACTTCAAACGATGGAGACCGCTCTGCACGTTCAAGAAAACTGATGTGCTCTGTTGTTTTGCCTATCAATTCGGCGAGTTGCTCTTG
>JACCSL010000944.1 GCA_013812995.1 Ardenticatenales bacterium
GCCCCCGGGCGACCCTCTCTTCGTGTCAGCGGATTTTACTCCGTGCCAGGCAGCGGGAAACGCTGGCAGAAGCCGTTAACCTGCGCGGCAATCTCTGCGAGCTTCTCCTCGTCCTCGTGGTTGAAAAGCACCTGCGCGACCCATGCCGCGATGTGCTCCATCTCCGCCTCCATCATCCCCCGGCTCGTCACAGCGGGCGTGCCCAGCCGCACGCCGCTCGTCACGAAGGGGCTGGCGGGGTCGAAGGGAATCATGTTCTTGTTGACCGTGATGTGAACCTTGCCCAGCACCGCCTCCGCCACCTTGCCCGTGATGCTCGCGCTGCGGGTGTCCACCAACATGAGATGGTTGTCCGTGCCGCCGCTCACGATGCGCAGCCCATGTTCCTGCAACCGGCTGGCGAGCCGCTGCGCGTTGCGTAGAATCTGCTCCTGGTACGCCTTGAAACTCGGCTGTAGTGCCTCGCCGAAGGCCACGGCCTTGGCCGCGATGACGTGCATCAGTGGGCCACCCTGGATGCCAGGGAAGATCGCCTTGTCCACGGCTTTTGCCAACTCCTCCGTACACATAATCATCCCGCCGCGCGGGCCGCGCAGCGTCTTGTGGGTGGTCGTGGTGACGAAGTGACAGTGGGGGACAGGGTTGGGGTGCAGCCCCGCCGCGACTAGCCCGGCGATGTGGGCGATGTCCGCCAGCACATACGCCCCAACGGTATCCGCGATGGCGCGGATGCGCTCGAAGTCGATCACACGCGGGTAGGCGGAGGCCCCGCAGACGATCATCTTCGGCTTGTGCTCCTGAGTCAGCCGCTCCATCTCATCGTAGTCGATGCGCTCGCTCTCCGGGTTGATGCCGTACGCGATTACCTGGTAGAGCAGCCCGCTGAAGTTGACGGGACTCCCGTGCGTGAGGTGGCCGCCCATGTCCAGCCGCATTCCCAGAATCGTGTCGCCCGGCTGAAGCACCGCCATGTACGAGGCCGCGTTGGCCTGGGAGCCACTGTGAGGCTGCACATTGACATGCGCGGCCCCAAAGAGCTGCTTGGCGCGCTCCTGCGCCAGTCGCTCGGCCTCATCCACGACCTCGCAGCCGCCGTAGTAGCGTTTGCCGGGGTAGCCCTCCGCGTACTTGTTGGTCAGCACCGAGCCCATCGCGCGCAGCACGCCCGCACTGACATAGTTCTCGCTTGCAATCAACTCCAGCCCATCCCGCTGGCGCTCGCGCTCCGCTTCCAGAATCGCCCAAATCTGAGGATCGCTCTCCGCCAGCGCACCTGTCGGCGGGATCAGATGCTCGCGCTCTTCTATGGCTATCATTTTATGGCTCCTTTTTGAATATCCAGGGGTTGAGGGCAGTATAGCCCCGCTTTTTGGCACGGCAAACGCTACTCCCTCAAAATGGTTATAAGGGTCGCCTGAATTTCTGCTATACTCCTTCGATATATTTTCGCCAGAGAGTCACACATGACAGAGATCGCTTACAATCCTACCCTCGAAGATCGCATCCAACTCCGCAAGAAACATCCCTGCGGCAGCGACGTATGGACAGTGGTTCGCCTTGGGGCCGACATTGGCCTGCTCTGTGAGGGCTGTGGGCGCAAGGTGCTGCTGGAGCGGCCCGTGCTCCGCAAGCGGCTCAAACGCGTACTGACGACCCCCAACAGAGAGCAGGGTAACCCATGACCGCACTTCCACGCACCGAGACTGACAGCCAGGAGCGCAAGAATCACTCCTTCCGGGCGCTGCTCCGCAACGAGGCGTTTCGCCGCCTTTGGCTAGCACAGCTTATCTCCCAGACGGCGCACAATGGCATTCACTATGTCGAACTGCTGATGATCGCCCGCCTGACCAACTCGACGGGCCATGTGGGGATCATGATCCTCGCCTTTACGCTGCCCGCCGTGCTCTTCAGCGCCATCGCGGGCGTGCTGGTGGATCGATTGCCCAAGCGGCGCATCCTGGTCTCCTCCAATGTGGCGCGCATCATCACAGCCCTGAGCTACATCATCGCCCTGAAACTCTTCAGCGGGCAGTTGCTTCTTTTCTGGGTCTACGGTGTGACCTTCCTCGCCAGTGCCATTGCCCAGTTCTTTGCCCCCGCCGAGGGAGCGATGATTCCGCTCCTGGTCGAGCGGCGGCGGCTGATTACCGCCAACTCGC
Organism: Ardenticatenales bacterium; assembly: GCA_013812995.1. GTDB lineage: Bacteria > Chloroflexota > Anaerolineae > Ardenticatenales > Ardenticatenaceae > JACCSL01. Next base: position 2,160 of record JACCSL010000944.1, read on the forward strand.
TCTTCAACCTGACCATCACGGGGACACAGGTGCTTGGGCTGCTGGTGCTCTTTCCCTTTGTCATCAAGATAGGGGACCGCTGGCTGGGCAAGGGCAACGGGATCGAGTTCTCCTTTGCCCTCGTTGCCATCATGTATACCATCGCCTCGTACCTGCTGAGCAAATTACCCCCCGACCCTGAGCAGCCGACGACGGCACAGAGCAAGGAGGTGCCAGTGAGCCAGGGCGCTATCCGTCGCACTCTGGACGAGTTGCGCGAGGGGTGGCGCTTCATGCTGAATACGCCCACCCTCTGGGTACCCATCGTGAACCTCTCCGTTACAGCAACGGTAGCCATGATTCTGGCGATGATGGCCCCGCAGTTCGCCACCGAGATTCTGCGCGTCAGTCAGGAGGATGCCATCTACATCTTCGCCCCGGTGGGCGTGGGGATGCTACTGGGCACCTTCTCCATTCCCCGCTTCAGCCACCTTTTCCAGAGGGAGCAAATCTCCAACACGGGGCTGCTGCTCCAGGGCGTGGTGCTCTTCTTCATGGGGAGTATCTCTGCCATCTGGGGAGGCTCCACGGCGATGACGTTGGGGACGATGGGGCTCACCTTTGCGCTGGGCATCGGCTTTGCCATGATTGGTATCCCGGCTCAGACCATGCTTCAGGAGCGAACGGTTGCCGCCGTGCGGGGGCGTGTCTTCAGCGTACAGTTCCTTCTGGCAAACCTGCTCTCCATCCCGCCGCTCCTTTCCGCCGGCACCCTGGCGGACCGCGTCGGTATCCCGCCGGTCATGATCATCGCCTCCCTGACCCTCTTTCTCCTAGCTGGATGGTCTATCTTCTGGGCCGCCCGCCACCCGGCTCAGCCCCTGTCATTGGACGAGATGGCCGAGTTGCACGAAGATTAGGCGAGAAGCTGACTGCTCCATAGGGGGATGTGTGCCACATATTTTGATTCTCATGAGCGATACCGGAGGGGGCCATCGAGCAGCAGCCGAGGCTATCCAGCACGCGATCGGGCGCTTGGATGATAAAAACGAATTTACGGTTGAACTGCTGGATTTTATTAAAGAGACAGCCATCCCCCCCTGGGATCGGCTAGGCCGCATCTACAAACCAGCGGTAGACCATGCCTCCTGGCTCTGGGGGGCCGGGTTCAAGGCAACCTCGCCCTGGCCGATTCGCAAGAGCCTGACTGCCCTCAATGCGACGGTGGCTGGCCCGAAGATGATGCGCCTGCTGCGCAAACATCCTGCCGATCTCGTCGTTTCTGTCCATCCGCTCTCGACGAGCGTGCCAGGGCGCATCCTGCGCCGCATCCGCCCCGAGGTACCTTTCGTGATCGTGGTCACGGATCTGGTCACCACCCATCCATTCTGGTATTGGAAAGGGGCCGACGCCACCTACGTGGCGAGCGAGGAGGCGCGCGATCGTGCCCTCCGCCTGGGGGTTCCTGCCAGCAAGATCGAGATCACTGGCTTGCCCATTGATGTACGCTTCCAGGAGTTGCCCGACCGCAAGGAAGAGATGAAGCGTGAGTACGGGATGCCTACAGACCGCGCGATGCTCCTGCTCATCGGGGGTGGGGAGGGGATGGGCAACCTGGAGGGGTTTGCCAGGGCCATCGCCAGCAGCGGGCTGCCGCTGTCGCTCATGGTGGTGGCCGGGCGCAACGAGAAGCTGCGCCGCCGCCTCAGCACCACTGCCTGGGAGATTCCGGTGCAGGTGACCGGCTTCGTGCGCGATATGCCGCGCCGCATGGCCGCCGCCGATGTGCTGATTACCAAGGCCGGACCCGGCACGCTCTGCGAGGGGCTGGCGGCCCGGCTGCCCATCTTTATTACCGGGTTTATTCCGGGGCAGGAAGAGGGCAATGTGCGCTGGATTACCGAGAACAACGCGGGGCGGCTGACCCTGACCCCCGACGATGTCACCATTGCTCTGCACGGTCTCTTCGATAAAAAGGGGCCAACCCCGCTCTACGACGACGCCCAGGAAGCCGCCGCCCGCCTCGCCCGACCCGAGGCCGCCATCACCGTGGCCGAGCGGCTCATGGCCCTGGCAAGTGGCGCGTTGACGCGCAAGCAGGACAACGGCAAGCACGAGAAATGAGAGCCTCCCTTTTCACAAAAACCCGCCATCTCGGCGGGTTTTTTATTTGCCTTAGCCCCATTTTGACACAGTGCATCATAAATTGACACGATGCATCATGGCCCACTATAATGCCAAACAACCGTTTGGTTGCTTACTCTCGATCTGTCGTGAAAGGCAACACGCATTGATTCTTCCCTTAATCCAGCCGTGCTCCCATTGACTCTGCCAGAGGCAGAGTGGCGCGGCTTTTCCATTTCCAGAAGGGAGCAACCCCATGAGTACGAACCCTTGGACTACATTCTATGACCCCGGTGTACCAGAGAGCGTCAACATTCCGGAGGTCCCCCTGCCGGAGCTGGTGGCGGACAGTGCAAAGCGCTACCCCAACCGCCCCGCCCTGGTGTTCTTCAACAGCGAGGTAAGCTACAAGGAACTGGACGAGGCCATCACGCAGTTTGCAGCGGGGTTGCAGGTTCTGGGACTAGCAAAGGGAGATCGTGTAGCCCTCTACGTTCCCAACACCCCCCAGTATGTGATCGCCTTCTTTGGTATCCTGCGGGCGGGTGGGGTCGTCGTACCGACCAACATCCAGTATGTCCCGCGTGAGATCAAGCACCAGTTGAACGATAGCGGCGCAAAATACGTTGTCTGCCTCTCGAAGTTCTACTCCAATGTGAAGCAGATTCGCCATGAGACCTCCGTCGAGCATGTCGTCGTCACCAATATCAAAGAATATTTCCCCACCGTCACCAACGTTCTCTTCACTCTCTTCAAGGAGAAGAAGGACGGCCACCGCGTTGACATCACCGAGGACCGGGGCACTCACTGGTTCCAGGATGTCCTGGAGATGGGACGGCTACGCGGCTTCCAGCCGGTAGAGACATCGAACCAGGACATCGCCGTGCTGGGCTATACGGGCGGTACGACGGGCGTGCCCAAGGGCGCGATGCTCACGCACCGCAACCTGGTGGCCAATGTCCAGCAATTGAAGGCGTGGGACACGGAGATGAAACCCGCGCAGGAAGCGATTCTGGGCGCGCTGCCCTTCTTCCACTCCTACGGGATGACCACCTGTATGAACTTCGCCCTGACCACGGGCAGCAGACTCATCCTGATTCCCAACCCGCGCGACCTCACGGACGTGCTCAAGAACATCGACAAGCACAAGCCCAGCCTGTTCCCGGGGCTGCCCACGCTCTACACCGCGCTCAACAACTACCCGGACGTCCACAAGTATGACCTCAAGTCGGTTCGCGCCTGCTTGAGCGGCGCGTCTGCGCTGCCCGTCGAGGTTCAGAAGCGCTTCGAGGAGTTGACCGGCGCGCAGGTCGTCGAGGGCTATGGGATGACCGAGTGCAGCCCCGTTGCCATCGCGACGCCGCTCAAGGGAAAGCGCAAGGTCGGGAAGATCGGTGTTCCCGTTCCCAGCACCGAGGCGAAGATTATCAGCGTGGACACCGGCGAGCCGGTCGGCCACGGGGAGCCGGGCGAGCTGCTGCTGCGTGGGCCGCAGGTGATGAAGGGCTACTGGAACCGCCCGGACGATCAAACCGTGGACGAGGAAGGCTGGCTCCACACCGGCGACATCGCCATGACGGACGAGGACCACTTCTTCGAGATTGTGGACCGCAAGAAGGATATGATTATCGCCAGCGGCTTCAATGTCTACCCGCGCGAGATCGAGGAGGTGCTCTATGAGCATCCGAAGATTCTCGAGGCGGCGGTTGCCGGGATTCCCGATGAGTATCGCGGCGAGACGGTGAAAGCCTATGTGGTGCTCAAGGAAGGGGAAAGTGCCACGGCGGAGGAGATCATGCAGTTCTGCGCGGATCGCCTGGCCCCCTACAAGCGCCCCAAGGCGCTGGAGTTCCGCAGCGAGCTGCCCAAGTCGATGGTCGGTAAGATTCTGCGCCGTATCCTCGTCGAGGAAGAGCTGAAGAAGCGCGAGAACGCCGCCGCGTAGCCGCACTCAGTTTAGCAGAAAGCGCCTGGTAACTTACCAGGCGCTTTTTTGCTTTTTAGTATCGTCCGTCACACACAGCCCACGTTATCGAGCCGGTGATACTCAATTCTCGGGGGGCATAGCCTGCCAGATTTTTTCGGCGAGCATCTGGTAGGCGGAGGCCCAGGCTTCCTCGACTTCTGGGGTGTATTCCTCGCCCAGTAGTTTCTGTAGCACCTCTAGAAGTATCTCCCCCATCAGCGTGTAGTACCGACATTCCGCATAGAACGAGCGTTCTTTGATAATTAAAGGCTAAATTGAGGCGAAGTTGATCCTAATACTCACCCGGCGCGCCCTCAAAGCGCCTCAAACAGTTTCTGGGGTGGGCCTTTTGG
>JACCSL010000945.1 GCA_013812995.1 Ardenticatenales bacterium
CCAAAAGGCCCACCCCAGAAACTGTTTGAGGCGCTTTGAGGGCGCGCCGGGTGAGTATTAGGATCAACTTCGCCTCAATTTAGCCTTTAATTATCAAAGAACGCTCGTTCTATGCGGAATGTCGGTAATAGGGATGTACAACGAACTTTAAACCATTCACCACATAGGTTCCCGTATACCACCAGTGGCCGCGCGAATTAAATGTGTGGTCGCCATAGATGTCTAGGGAGTTAAAGCCAGCCCCAGTCGCAACCACGCGATACTTGGTCTCAAAATTGCGGGCCAACCCACCATCGTGATAGGTGCCTGGGCCATCCAGCCAATCCCCGAGAGTGGCCTCATACTCATCAGCCAGATGTGCGACAATGGGTGGCGAGGGTGTGCTCGTCCCGTCGTAATAAATCACCAACCCCTCAGCGGTGAATTCCGCATTGTCAGCAAGCTCCCACTGCGCCCGATTATGGGTTGTCCGGGCATTGTCCCCGACAAAGCAGCCCGGAAAGTGTATGGGGGGTGGAGTCTCGAGCTGAGCACTGGCGATGCCCGAGACAGGCCCCTCGTTGTTCCCGGTGTCTACCGCTGTCACCACATAGTAATAGAGGGTATCGACCTGCGCGCTCGTATCCTCATAGCTCGTGGTGGGTGTCAAAATGTCGTTCGTTGTCAGAAGATAGTCTGCGAGGAGAGGATTTGTATCGGTGAGCGCGGCGGGGTCTGTGCTGCGGTAGACTCGATAGCGAATGCCATCCTCGCGCACGGCATTCCAGGTCAGGTCGATATGCTTTGGCGTCGCAGTGTAATATGCCTGTGCCGTCAGCACAGGTGGAGCGATGGGTGGGTTGTCCGTGGCAGTGAGAACGTAGGTACCAGTCAGCATCGTGCCCGTCCCATTGGCCAGGATGAGCGTGAGGGAGACGGGATCCTGCGGCGTACTGAAGTGCTCGGCCAGGGTGACACTCAGCACACCACTATTGGTCATGGTATACACCTCGCGCGGGGGTGTGCTTGGTGCTCCATGCTTCAACACCTCTAACGTACAGCCAACACAAGCGGGGTGATTGGAATCTGAGACAAGGTCGAGAGATAGCGTGGCCCCGGTTGCATCTGTTCCCCCAGCCACATGGAGGTTGCCGTCCAGAATGTCATGGTAGAGCGCCGCACGCCTGGGTACTATGACAGTGTCGGTGAGAGGTATCGAGTTGGCGATGGGAAGAGTAAGGTTCGGCTCAATGGGAACACGCAGCCCAGGCACAGGGTCGTCAAAGATGCGGTTGTTATTCTGGTGCAGGTAGTCCCTGTTGTAGTTGGTCAGCGCGAAGTCAGTGAAGACAGCTTCCCAGGCGTTGGGACTATTGGATTGTTGTGCCAGCACGGTCGTCACTGCATCTTCTGTGGATTTCTCATTAGGGGCTAGCCACACAGGCTGTTCTCCGAGGGCCTGCCAGATGTCCCTTATAATTCGTTCTGGCTGCGTATCTGTTGCGATTTGTTCCTGAAGGAAACGGAAAAAGGGTACACTCAGGTAGCGATTATTGAAATTGAATAGGGATTCTTTGGTAGCTTGGTCCGCGAAATATCCTCTCATCCGTGCCTGATAGAGGGGAACTGGCGAAGGAGCAGTCGTTTGAGAAAGTGCCTCTGTTGGATAGAGCAACACCTCACTCCAGGTGGCGGTGCCTTCCATAAGCCAGGCGTTGCCCTGTGCCACATACCAGGTACCCAGCGCATTTGCCCAGCCGCTTGGGCTACAGCCGTGCTCCCTAAAGCCCGCTGCTCGCCATTGCATCTGGTGATAGAGTTCGTGTGCCACCGTGGTCTTTAGATGAACAGGATCAATATCATTTATGGAAGCGAATTTCACCGGGTGGTGAAATAGCCAGGGTGATTCCGCCTGGGTCTATTACTCCACCTAGACCACAGGGAATCACTGCTGATTGATCCACGATAAAAATGGGAATTCGTTCAAGTGACTCAGATGATATAGGCACTAGCCACCCATTGATGATTGCGTAGTAGGTATGATAGTAATAATTGGGCTCCGGCATCAGGTAACCGTGAGTTTCCTCTAGTTCGGCCCACGCGCTCTCAAGCGTATCAGAGATAGTCAAGACATAATCGGGTGGTCGTTGAGAAGTCGTCATTGCCTCCGAGTCGGTAAAAAAGTCACTATTATCCCAGTATATCTCGAAGTGTTCCGTTGTAGTCATCTCTGATGCAGACGTAAGAACCTGTTGGTTTTCCTGTTCCATCTCCATAGTAATAGCAGCGAGGGTCTCGTCGCTCCAGGCATCAGAGTCATGGAAGAGAGCGCCCATCATCTCTGCAAATGGTTCCATCCCTTCCTGTGCCTCGTGCGGAAGCTCTTGCCATTGTTGAACAACGTTTGCATCCGGCTGGAAGGGGGGTGGAAGGGTCAAGGGATTCTTTAGAGCGCCATACCGCAAGCGGGCGGCTTCATCGACTGACAGCTTGCCTGCTTCTCTCGCGGACTCAATGCGTTCCACGGCCTGCTGCCAGGGAGCAAGGGGCTTGTCCTTATCCTTGTCCTTATCCTTGTCCTTATCCTTGTCCTTGTCCTTATCCTTATCAATCTCTCCTTCGGGACCAACCGGTTGACCAACAACAGGGTCGGCTGAGGATGGTTCAGGCTTTGCTGCATGTACCAGGCTCAGGGAGCCACCGAGTGTGACCCCGAGCATGCAAAATACAACCAACGTAAGCAACAATCGACGTACCATTTTCTCTTCTTTCCTTAATTCAGATGGTGGATTTTTAGCAGTTTATGACACCATAACAAACTAATAGACGGGCATCCCCCACGATATCAGGCCACACTGCTAGAACAGGGTAATAGGAGTCCCTCCGTGATGCGTGCGTAGTCCACTGGATGGTGTAGGACTCGCCAGGCTTGAGGACAAGCCGCGTTGGCACTTCCGCTGGGCTGACGGATTCGGACCATGTGCGTTCATCCATTTGAATCTCCACGACGGTTTGACCCTCATTTGTGAGGGTTACTTCCTTGTCGCTAATGTTCTTGATCGTGAAGCGAATCTGGAGCAGTTCATCCTCAGAATAGTGTTTGCGAGCCGACCAAAGGGTTCCCTCAATGGCTCCCTCCCGGTGGACATCGCTGATAGGCTCTCGGTAGTCAGCTACTATGGGCAACTTGCAGGCAGAAAGCAGTAAGCAGAGCAAGAGGCAAAGTAGGATTACAGATGTGTGTTTCAAAGGAAATTCCTCATCGGGCTGGGGCACGTCTTGGAATTGGATGTGCAGCGCGGGGTCAAGGCGGTTGGCTCTATTACACCAGAACCGATACAGAAAAGATAGGTCTCAAGCAACACAAAAATATTAAGCTTGTTGTGTTTTTCACTAATCAAGGCAGGGTAGTTGCTACCTGAGAG